>CAOJPS010000082.1 GCA_948441255.1 uncultured Eubacteriaceae bacterium
TTGAATAACGGTAAAATAAATTTTTTTACTTCTTTTTAAGTTCTTTCACTATATCCTTGGGAAACACCAACAAATTAAAAAATTATTTTTAATATCCTTTGTTTGGTGTTTCCCTTGAAAAAATTTTGAACAAATGCTATAATTTAAAAAGATACTGAAAAAGAAAAATGAGGTTTCTTTAAAGATGTTTTACTGAATTTATTATAGGGAGAATGGATATGGAAAAATATTTGAAAGATTTTAAAAATGAACTTGAGGATTTTAAATTAAAGACAAAACAGTTTTACAATAAAGAGATAAGCGTTAAAGAATATAAAGGATTTTCGGGAAAATACGGCAGTTATGCTCAAAGAGGCGGAAACGCTAGTATGCTGAGACTTCGTATGACAGGCGGAATACTTACGAAAGATAAATTTAAATTTATTGTTGAGTCGATAGAAAAATATAACATAGAAAAAATTCATTTTACAACATGTGAAACAATTCAGCTTCACGATTTAACAGAAAAAAGTGTGTGCGAACTTATGAACACAGCTTTTGAAAATGGTATAATTACTATTGGCGGAGGAGGAGATTATCCTAGAAATGTTATGTGCTCACCTCTTTCTGGTGTGGAATACGATGAATATTTTGATGTTATGCCTTATGCGGAGAAGGCGGCGGAATATCTTATGACTTTTGTTAATTCTGTGAAACTTCCGCGTAAATTAAAAGTATGTTTCTCAAACTCTCCTAAAAATGTTCCTCATGCTACTTTCAGAGATTTGGGATTTGTTTCAAACGGAGATAATACTTTTGATGTTTATAGCGCGGGAGGTCTTGGAAATAATCCTAAAATGGGAGTGTGCGTAGCTAAAGGAATTTCTCCGGAAGATATTTTATATTATATCAAAGCTATGATATTGACATTTATAGAACACGGTGATTATGAAAACAGAGGTAAGGCGAGAACAAGATATATGCAGGAGGTTCTTGGAAAGGAAGGGTATGTTAAAGAGTATAACAAAAATCTTGACAAAGTTAAATCAGAAGAAAATCTGAAAGTATCGGTTTCTAATAAAGAAGTAACTAAAAAAGGAATTGCTGAGAATATCGAATCGGATATGGTGATTAAACAAAAGCAAGAGGGTCTTTATGCTTTTAAATATCATCCTATAGGCGGAACTCCTGATATTGAGAATTTTAAAAAGCTTTATTATACAATAAAAGATTTTGATGATGTTGAGATAAGAATTTCTCCAGAGGAGGAAATATATATAATAAATTGTACAGCCGATGAAATTAAAAAAATTTCTTCTGTGCTGACTGATAACGCGGCAAATATTTTTGAAACATCTGTCGCTTGTATTGGAAGTTCAATTTGTCAGGTTGGGCTTAGAGATTCTCAAGGACTTATTAGAAAACTTGTTGAGGAAGCAAGAAAATATAATTTTAAAAATGGTACTTTGCCGAAAATACACATTTCTGGATGTACTTCTTCCTGCGGTACTCACCAGATAGGAAAAATAGGTTTTCACGGAACTGTAAAAGTTGTTGATAAAACGGCTTTGCCGGCTTTTTTCCTCCATATCAACGGAAATGATTATCAGGGAAAAGAGCGGTTTGGTCAGACTTTGGGCATAATTCTTGAAAAAGATATTACTAATTTTATTATAGAACTTGGACAGGCTGTTGAGCTTCAAAATAAAACTTTTGACCAGTGGTTTGAAAATAATGAAAATGGATTTATTAAAATCGCTGAAAAATATATTCAAAAATAATATTTGAGGAAATACTGTTTTTTAGCAGTATTTCCTTGAAAATAACGGGAGGTACTGAAAAAATGGATATGCTTTATATAAAAACAGAGCAAGCTGAAAAAGAATATCCTATATACATAGAAGATGATTTTAAAAATCTTGAAAACGCTTTTAGCAAAGCTAAATTATTAGGCAGCAAAGCCTGTATAATAGCTGATACTAATACAGAAAGGCTATATCTTGATGAAATAAAAAAGTTTACGGAAAAATGTTTTTCGGAAGTCTGTAGTTATGTGTTTGAGGCGGGAGAAAAAAACAAGAATCTTAGTGTTATATATGATTTTTATGAGTTTTTTGTAAAAAATGGACTGGACAGAAAATCTGTTATAATTGCTCTTGGCGGAGGGGTTGTCGGTGATATGACAGGATTTGCGGCAGCTACATATATGAGAGGTGTTAAGTTTGTTCAGATACCGACAACTCTCCTTGCTCAGGTTGACAGCAGTGTTGGAGGGAAAACAGGCGTTGACTTTATTGGGAATAAAAATATGATAGGAGCTTTTTATCAGCCAGAGTTTGTTTATATAAATATAAAGACGCTTGATACTTTGCCGTATAATCAAATTGCCGCGGGAATGGCGGAAGCTATAAAATACGGCTATATTATTGATAAAGACTTTTTGGATTTTTTTAAAAATAATATGAGAGAAATAAAAACTCTTGATTCTGAAATGATAAAGCATATTATTTTTACATCTTGCAAAGCAAAGGCTTATGTTGTTTCAAAAGATGAAAAGGAAACAGGACTTCGTGAGATTTTAAATTTTGGGCATACTTTTGGTCATGCTGTGGAATCATTATCAGACTTTAATCTTTTGCATGGAGAATGTGTCGCGATTGGAATGCTGGCTGGTTTGAAAATGTCTTTTGACAGAGGATTTATAAAACAAGAAGAATTGGATTTTGCTAAACGAATTTTTGAGTTTTTTGAACTTCCTTTGAAGGCTGAAAATTTTGATAAGGCTGAGATATTTAAACAGATGTTTTCGGATAAAAAAACAAAAGACAATAAACTTAATATTGTTCTGCTGAAAGAAATAGGTTTGGCATATACAGAAAAAAATGTTGATGATAAAGAGGTTTTTAACGCTATTGAATATATTACGCTTTAGAGGAGATATGATATGTTTTATACTTTGCCAATTGTTTTGTGTATTGTTCTTGTTGGTATAGATCAATATATAAAATATCTGACAATTGAGAATTTTTATGACGGAGGTAGTTTTGAGGTAATTGAGAACTTTTTTTATCTGACATATACGGGTAATTCGGGTGCCGCTTGGGGTATTTTCAGCGGAGCGAGAATATTTTTTATTATCGCTACTATTGTTGTTATTATATGTATGGCAGTTTATTATATAAAAATGCCTCGGACCAAAAATACTAGGCTTGTAAGAATCGCTCTTGTATTGGTTGCTTCAGGAGCGATAGGAAATTTTATTGACAGACTTTTAAGAAACAGCGGAAAAGTTGTTGATATGTTTCATATAACTTTTTGGGGATATTATGATTTTCCTGTATTTAATTTTGCCGATATTCTTATTGTTACGGGTGTTATTATTCTTGGCGGAATGGTTTTGTTCCGCAAAGACTTGGATTTGAGTATTAAAAAGAAGTCTAATGATTAATACTATGATAAAAAATCTCTATAAAGTATAATTTTTATAGACTTATACTTTATAGAGATTTTTTATATGAAATATTTGTAAAGTTAGTTTTCACACTCAACAGGCAGTGTAAATGTAGGGTCAAGTGCCTTTCGCAGAATCATTGCGGCATCTAAAGCGGTTAATTTTCCATCGCAATTAACATCAGCGTAGGTCATATATTCTTTAACTTCTTCCTCAATAGGCATCTTACGGCTGTTGTCTAATACCTTTTTTAATAAACAAGAGGCATCGTTAACTGTTATGCCAATTTGTCCATCAACATTTCCATAATGAGATGTTTCTTTAGGCGGTAATACATTAACTGTTATATCTATATCAGTTATTATATTATAATTATTAGTATCATTTGGTGTATATATTGCTTTAAATGTATTTGTTCCAATATTATCCGCGATTTGAGTGCCGTTGTCCCACGCAAAACCGTCAGGAAGCTCAATATTAGCTAAAGTTTCACCATAATGTATTGTTAAGTTTTTTGGTATTTCATATAATGGGTCAGCTTTAGCGATAGTAATTGTTAATGTTTTAGGTGCTGTATCATTATAATTATTATCGCCTTTTACCTTATACCAAATTGTGTAGTCATTAGCGTCTTTACCTTTAGGAAGTTCATTTGAATAATTTATATTATCAAATGAATATAAAATTTCTCCGCAATTAGTTATTGTATTATCAAAATCTATGAGAACCTTCTCTTTTGTATCATAAATTAGATTTTCTGCCGGTTTAATCGTTACAGTTGGGTCAGCCTTAGCGATAGTAACTGTTAATGTTTTAGGTTCTGTATCATTATAATTATTATCGCCTTTTACCTTATACCAAATTGTGTAGTCATTAGCGTCTTTACCTTTGGGGAGTTCATTTGAATAATTTATATTATCAAGTGAGTATAGAATTGACCCGCCGTTGGTACTTGTGTTGTCAGAATCTATAAGAACCTTCTCTTTTGTATCATAAATTAAATTTTCCATCGGTTTTACAGTTACAGTTGGGTCAGCCTTGAGAATATTAAAATTAATTGTTAAAACTATATTTTTTTGCTCTGTTTCAGATTCAAGAGAAGCAAGTGAAATATATGGATTTTTGTCTGTAACTATAAATTCAACTTTATAGCCGTTTTCTCTAACATCTTCTATTGGTGTGCCTGTAATTGTTCCATCACTGTTCAATTTTAAGCCATCTAAAAGAAGTGCTCCGGAAGAAACGGTAAATTCTAGCTGTTCGTCTGTGTCAATTGTTTTGTCAGCGAATTTTACATAATCATTTAAATGTATAGGTTCTTTTATTTCCTGACCATAAACAAGATCGATAGACGCTTCCGTATTTTCTTCTAAATCTCTTTTAAATATGGCGTAAAGAGTAGTATCTTTTGTAATTGTCGATTCAAAATCAAAGGGGTTTGTGTCATTTTTGAAATTTTCAGCTTTTGTTTCTGACCAGCATTCAAATGTCATATTTTCTGTTGTTGGGTTTTCTGGAATAAGATATTTATTAAGCTTTGATGAAGATATGTATACTGTTTTACGATTGTTTCCGGCTACAAATATTATCTCTTTTGCCTGGATATTCTCTTCACCGCACACCGAGCATTTTCCAATATGTATTTCATTTTCATTATTCACAATTTCTGTTAAACAATGATTATTGCACACTATCTTTCCTGATGTATTCTCAACAGTACCTTTTAAAATTCCGTTATTGACAAGTGTTCCTTCTGTAATTTGCATGGAAACTCCATCTGCCATTGTGATTTCGGCGTTTTCATCAATTGTATAGGTATAGTTTCCACCAATTACATTGGAATTTAAAGCCGTTGTTTGAGTGAATTTGCCGTAAGCTGTTGTGGTTTTACTTGTTCTTTCTTGCGCAAGACCTGTTATAGTGCTCGATTCATCAATACTAATTTTACCATTAAGTGAAACTAACGTCATACAATCATTCTTTACGTTAGAATTGTTAATAGTTATATCATCACCTAAATAAAGTCCTACGAAAGAGTTTCCGCAGTCTATGTTTGAGTTAGAAATGACAGTGTTTCCTGTGGTTGTGTACATACTTGCAACTTGGGGTGCTATCGCTGTTATTTTACAGTTGCTTACATTAATAGGTTCATCACATACATAACTGTCAGTTTCGGGAACATCGTCAAAGGCACCTACATTCGCCATTATAGCACTGCTGTTCTCTGTTTCAAGATAAAAAATACTGTCAGTTGCTTTAAAATATCCCACGCAATATATAGAGGAATCATAGCTTTTAATGCTTATATCAGAATTTTTGACAGTAAGATTGTGAAAATTTGACCCATAATATAAATCCATTTTCATTGTTAAATCGTCAATATGAGAATCTTTTCCCAATCCAAGCGCACTTATCTTCTTGGCTCTCGCTTCACTGGAACAAACCTCAAGACTGTCATTTTCACGATTGCCGCTGCCGCCTTTAAATGTAACTTTATTCGCATAGGGGTAGAAATTTATGATTGATACATCTGTTATTTTATTTTCTCCGTTAAATATAACTGTAATTTCTTCCTTATCTGAAGGAATAATAATTCCGGCTACTGGTATTTTTGAATCCTCAACATTTGAAAAATCTATATGCAGATTATTAAGGGTTAAAGTGTTGGTTTCTTCGTCCCATTCATATCCATCTCCCTTAGCAGGGGTTTGTCCTTCCTCATCACCTATATTTGTTAAATTTATAGGATAATTTATAGTATGCGCGTAAGTTGTTGTTTCCTCCTCTCCATAAGCTGTCGTTAGCTGAAAAGATATTGCTGATATTATTACAGCTATTGAAAGTATTGATGATATAAGTTTTGTCAGTCTTTTTGATTTTGTCAAATTCACGGTTTTACCTCCTAAAATACTTTATGTACTATAATTATAATAACAAAATAATAATAAATAATTTTGCTATTAATAATTATTATATAACGCTAAAAATATTTTTTGTATAGATTCTGCGTAAAACGCACTTTTTTTGAGCAAAACGCAATTTAGGCAAAAATTTAGAAAAATAAAAAAACCCTGTTTCGAAATGGAAACAAGGTTTTCCGCAACCTGCTGGTTGTAAAATATTGGTTTCTTTTACAATGTCTATTCCTTATTGTGTAAATTCGATTATTCCGTTGGATATGCCTACAGCACAGTTTTGTCTGAAAGATTCTGTTCCAAGAAGCCTTGCTTCACGTGGGTTTGACAAAAAGGCAAGTTCTACAAGAATAGCTGGCATTGTTGTTAATCTTAATACAGCTAGATTTCTTGCTTTTACTCCTAAATCTACAAGTTCTATTTGACGGACTAGGGCTGTATTTACTGTTTCGGCAAATCTTTGCGCTACGGTTCCGTTTCGATAATAAAAAGATTCAGTTCCATTATAGGTAGTGTTTGTAGCGGAATTGCAATGTATGCTTACAAAATAATTTGCTCCCCACAAATTAGCAAGTCTTGCTCTTTGCGCAAGACTTACATTGATATTGGTTGTTCTTGAGTAATTTACATCGTAGCCTCTTTCTGTTAAAATATTTCCAAGTCTTAGCGAAACATCTAAGTTTACAGTTGCTTCCTCAAGTCCGGTGGCGGCTATTGCTCCTGGATTGTCGCCGCCGTGTCCTGGGTCTATGAATATTTTCATTGTTATACCTCCACTATTTCTACTCTATTTCTATTTTATTATTTTTATTTTAAGGAAATACCGACAAATTAAAAAATAAATATAATTTTAGCGACTATGGCAAATATAGTTAATAAATAAAAAAAATAAGAAAAGAGAATAAAAAATTTTAGTAATAGATTTAATGTAAATTCCATATTATGTAAATAAGTCTTGGCTTAGCTGCTATTTTTAATTGTTAAAAGTGAGGTTTTTTATGAAAAAGTATAAAGTTAAAAAATATCATAAATTTACACTATTTAGAATGAAAATTTTTGCTGTAATTATAGCTGTTTTAATATGGATTATTTACTTATTTTTTGGTACAGGCGAAAGTATAAATGTTGAGCTTGAAAATGTTTCAGCGCTTAAAATTTCTTCTGATTTGGTTATTGAAATTAGAAATTTCGCGGAAAAATATGGGATAGAATTTTCAGAATTTTTTACATACTATTCATTAGAAAATAATTTTTTTGAAAATAAAATTGAATCTGATGAAAAGATAGAGCAAAATTTTATTATGAATTATGAAAAAGTAAAAAGTAAATATAATTTTAAAGAAGTAAAAAAATATTATGATTTAATTAATAATATTTATAATGATATAAAATTATTTCCTATTAGTCCTGAATTTATAGATGAATATATTTATGGTGACAGCTGGGGAGGAGAACGAACTTATGGCGGAAAAAGAATACACAAAGGCTGTGATATTATGGATAGAGAAAATATTAGAGGCAGAATACCTATTGTTTCTATGACAGACGGACGAATAAGCAATATAGGCTGGAATGAGCAGGGAGGATATAGAATTGGAGTTGTTACGGAAAATGGAAATTATTATTACTATGCTCATTTTGACAGTTATGAGAAAGGTCTTGAAAAAGGTAAAACTGTTAAATGCGGAGATATATTAGGATATATGGGTGACAGCGGATATGGAAAAGAAGAAGGTACAAAAGGAAAATTTCCGGTTCATTTGCATATAGGTATCTGTCCAAAAACAGAACTGACGGAAGATGAGTTATGGATTAATCCTTATCCATTTCTACGCTTAATTGAAAAAGAAGCGGAAGATATAAAATAATATTTTTAGACAGTCTGAGGATAGGACAAAGTAAATGTCCTATCCTTTTTGCAATTGACTATATAGACGTATAAAAGTTGAAAATTAAGAAATAATTAATGTAATATATAAAATATTTGTTATGTTGTTTTATTTTAATAAAAAAATAGGTGGTGATTTTTTGAAAGACATTGAAAATAAAAAAAGTGTTTCGCAAAATATTGATGATAATATTAGTTATCTTGAAAATCTTTTTGAAAACTGCGGTGATATTGTTAAAAGAAAATTTCCTGTTGGTGTGAATAAAGATATTTGGCTCTATGTTATTTATGTGGATGATATGGTAAGCAGAGAGCTTATTGAGTCGAGAGTAATTGATACTCTTATGATTGAAATTAAAAAGACGCCTCCTGATGAGAATAATTTTAATTATAATTTATTTAAAGAACTTGTCGATGGAGGCATTACAACCGCGGATATAAAAGAAATTGACAATCTTGATGACGCTTGTACGGAAATTTTGGCAGGAAATACTCTTTTGCTTATTGATGGATTTTCAAAATGCATTATTGTATCAACTAAAGGTTTTCCTAAAAGAGGAGTTTCTGAAGCGGATACGGAAATTGTTGTTCAAGGTTCGAAAGAGGCTTTTGCTGAATCTTTTAGGATTAATACTGTTCTTATAAGAAGAAGAATTCGTGATACAAAATTAAAAATTGAGCAATTGCAAGTTGGAAAGAGGTCTAAAACAGATATTGGTATTGTATATATTGACGATATTGTAAGACCAGAAATTTTGGAAGAAACAAAAAAGCGAATAGATATGATTGATATTGACGCTATTTTGGACAGTGGTTATGTTGAACAATTTATTGAAGATGACTACTTGTCACCGTTTCCTCAAATTCAACTTACGGAAAGACCTGATAAAGCGGCTTCGGCGCTTCTTGAGGGCAGAATTGTTATTATTGTTGATAATACCCCTTTTGTACTTATGCTTCCCGCTGTATTGGCTTCATTTTATCAATCCGCGGAAGATTATTATCAAAGATGGGAAATTATGAGCTTTTCTAGAATTATAAGATACATTGCCGGATTTATCGCTGTTAGTTTGCCAGGATTATATATTGCTACCGCTGTTTATCACCCATCTATGATACCTACACAGTTACTTTTTAAAATTGCCGCATCAAGAGGAGATGTTCCTATTCCAGCCGTTTTTGAAGTGCTGCTTATGGAAATCGCTTTTGAAACACTGCGAGAGGCTGGGATTAGACTGCCTTCGGCTATAGGAAGTACATTGGGGATTGTCGGCGGAATTATAATAGGACAGGCTGCCGTTGAGGCTGGACTTGTCAGTCCTATCGTTGTTATTATTGTTTCTCTTACGGGATTGTGCAGTTTTTCTATTCCAAACATCGCTCTTGTTTCAGGATTTAGACTTATGAAATATTTTATTATATTTTTTTCAGCGGTTCTTGGTCTTTTCGGCTTTTGGGTTTCAATGCTTTTTATTTTAATACATCTTGTGGCTTTAAAAAGTTTTGGTATTCCGTTTATGTTTCCTTTTACATCGGCTGAAAGCAGTTCTGATATGAAAGACACATTTTTTAGACTGCCTATATTTAAAATGAAAAAAAGACCGATTTTTGCTAACACAAATCAAAAAATAAGAATGAAAATAAAAGAAAATTTCACCGAAAGGAGAAAATAGATGTTTTCTTTAAATAATAAAATTTCAGTAAGACAGCTGCAAACTCTTTTGATTTTGGATATATTTGGTATGGGAATTACTTTTTTGCCTAGAAAAATGGCGGAATTCGCGGGTCAGGACGGCTGGCTCTGTGTTTTTATAGGCGCTGTTTTAGCTTGCTTTTGCGCTTGGATTATATCAAGTTTGGCTGAGTTATTTCCATCTGATGATTTTGTGACATATACAAGCAAAATTGTTTCAAAACCTATAGGCATTATTATATCTATAGGTTTTATAGTTAAAATAATATTTTCTCTTTCTATGGAAATAAGAATTTTCAGCGAAATTGTTAAACAAACTATTTTATTTAACACACCAGTTCATATTATATCTTTTTGTATGCTTTTGCTTGGCATTTATGGAGCGTCTAAAGGATATGAGGTGAGAGGACGCATAAGCGAAATATTGATTTTTGTTATATTGATTCCTCTTTTTGTTGTTTTTTGCTTTGTGGCAATAGGTTCGGATTATACAAATCTTATGCCGTTTTTTGAATCTGACGCAAAGGAACTTTCAACAGGGGGTATATTTTCATTGTTTACTTTTTCAGGACTTGAATTTATTCTTCTCGCTTATCCTTATTTAAATAATACAAAAAGCGCTAAAAAAGAAAGTATAAAAGCTGTTGGTTTTATAGGTGTTATTATGGTGCTAATTACGGTTATTACGATTTCAAAATTTGGACCGTTTGATATAAAAAATCAAATTTGGCCTGTTCTTGAACTTATGGACGCTGTAGATATTCCAGGGGCCTTTCTTGAACGTCAAGATGCTGTTGTGATGAGTTTTTGGATAATGTCTATTTTTATAATTGTAAATGCTGGATTATTTTTTTCGGCTTTGCTTGCTAAAGACACAATTAAAAAAGGGAAAAAGCTTTGGTATATTATTATTGCCGCTGTTATTGTGTTCTTTATTTCGCTTTTTCCTGATAATATTAGTGAGGTTATTGAATTGTCAGATAAGGTTTATA
>CAOJPS010000083.1 GCA_948441255.1 uncultured Eubacteriaceae bacterium
ATTATTTTCGCAAGGCAGCGGAGGGAGAGCATAGCCGAAGCCTATGCCGACCGACAATAACACAGCGAAAAGGATTTTTGATCGCCGAACTTTTTAATTTTTTAAGTTGACTGACTATAAAACAGTATTTTCCTACGAAACCTTTATATGATTTTTCAGCCTTTCAAATAATTTACTGCCAATACGAGAAACATTTTTAATTTCGTCAATTGTTTCAAAAGGTCCATTATTTTCTCTGTAGTCAATAATATTTTGAGCCAAAACATCGCCAATACCGCTAAGTTTCTTCAGCTCGTCCTTGTCAGCGGTATTAATATCAATTAAATTATCCTTTTTACTATTTTGTATTGAATTTTCAGATTTGTCAATATGTTCATCAACATTTCCAATAATAATGTGCTGTTCATCTTTAATATACTCCGCCATATTCACACTTTCAATATCGGCTTTATCGGTAAAACCGCCTGCCATATCAACAATATCACAAATTCTATTATTTTCATTAGCCGAATAAACTCCTTGTTTTTTAACTTCACCTGTAATATAAACTTTAATTTCTTTCACTTCTTCTGTGTCTGTTTCAACTTCAGTTTCAATATCGTAACTATAAGCAGTTTCCGACTCTGAAAAAACTGTTTCAATTTCTTTTCCGCCGTCAATTATTGTTGAAACATACCAAAGACCCGAAATAGAAAATAAAGCTACAGCAACTATAATAAAATGATATTTATTTACATTCATAAAAAAATCTCCTAAATTGTATCGTTATCAATATCGTAAGTAATTTATTACAATCTAATTATACCATAAAATCTAAAATATAAAAGACTATTTACATAAATTTAATATATATTTCTCTTGATTAATTATATACATAAGTGTTATAATTATGAAAACTCTAATTTATTAATACTTTTCTAATTTTTAACCGCAATTTATGCTTGGAAGGAGAAAACACATTGAAACTTAAAAAAATTTTTATATATTGCAGCATACTTTTTTCATTTTTGTTAAATAATTTTTCATATTCTTTTGCTGAAACATCATCAGAAACAGTTTCTTCCGCTGAAACAACTGTGGAAGCAACATCAGAAACTGTTTCTCAAACAACCACGCCTCAAAACTCAGATATCCCTCAAATAACAGCCGAATCAGCAATATTAATAGACGCTGATACAGGAATAGTATTATATGAAAAAGAACCGGACAAAAAATTATATCCAGCGAGTATAACAAAAATACTCACCTCACTTATTACAATAGAAAATTGCAAACTTGATGAGAAAATAAAACACTCCCACGAGGCAATATATGGAATAGGCCCTGGGAGCAGTCATATAGGTATGCGTGAAAATGAGGAAATAACAATAGAACAAGCTCTCCACGGAATTTTGCTTGCTTCAGCTAATGAGGTTTGCGTTGCGGTAGGGGAGCATATTAGTGGAAATACTGAAAACTTTATGAAAATGGTAAACGAGCGTTTAAAAAAATTAGGCGCCGTAAATACACACTTTTCCAATCCTCACGGTTTTCACGATAACAATCATTATACAACAGCCCGAGATATAGCTTTAATAATGAAAGAAGCTGTAAAAAACGAAACATTTGTAAAAATAATAAATACTTATTCCTATACAATACCGCCGACAAATATTGTAAATGAGGAAAGAATCCTTCATAACTCAAATAAATTTATAAATCCCTACAACAATTTCTACTATAAATATTGTGTAGGAGGAAAAACCGGCTTTACAGACGAAGCGGGAAATACCCTTGCTACATATTTTCAAAAAGACGGAATTAGTCTAATATGCGTTGTACTAAAAGACCAGGGAACAAACACTTATGTCGATTCCAAAGCTTTAGCCGAATACGGTTTTAAACTATTCGAGGAAAAAGAACTTTTCAATAAAAATAGTTACACAGGAATAGCGAACGCCGTTCAATATTTTCACAATAAAAGAATCGATTTAGGCAAAATTTCAGTTATTCCAAAAGACAGCTTTAAAATAAAAGTACCAAAAACCGTTGATGAAAATAAAATTAAAACAGAAATATCACTTCCAGCGGATATAAACGGTCCCATAAAAATAGGTGATACTGTAGGCGCGATAGATATTATATACTCAGATGGTAAAATTACCCAATCACTCGGCAAGCTGGACCTTATATCCAATACAAGCATTGATACAATTTCCGAGGATATACTTCAAGAAGAAGAAAATATGGAAATTTTTTGGGAAAAAACCATTAGAATTTTAATTATTGTCGGAACAACAGTTACATCAATAGCGATTATCGTGATTTTGGTTATATTAATAAAAAAATATAAATCAAACAAAAATACTTTTCGATTTTAACCAATAACAAATGTACAAAATAACCAAAAAAATTAATTACCTCTCACGTTTTATTCTATTTTGTGCAGTATTTCCAAAAAAATTTTTTAAAAAAAAGCAATAATTTTACTAAGAAAATTATTGCTTTTTTTTGGTATATGTTGTATGATGTATACAAGTAATATATTAATTTTTCAAGGAGGATTTTTAAATGGAAAACTTAAACAGAAATCTCTTAACAAATGGTTTTAAATTTAATGATGACTTAAAAATCGGTACTGCCAAAAAAATGCCTGAAAAAGTTATTCAATTTGGAGAAGGCAATTTCCTCCGCGCGTTTGTGGATTATATGTTCGATGAGTTAAACGCCGCCGGCAAATTTGGCGGAAGCATCACTTTAATTCAGCCAATTGAGTTTGGCCCCATAACAGGCTTTATAAACGAACAGGAAGGTCTTTACACTTTACTCGCGAGAGGTCTTGAACAAGGCAAAGAAGTATGTAATAAAAGACTCATAACTTCTGTAACACGCTGTTTAAATCCTTACGCTGATTTTGAAACATATCTCGGATGTGCCAAAAACCCCGAACTTCGTTTCGTAGTTTCAAACACCACCGAATCAGGAATCGTATACAATAAAGAGGATATGGTTACAGACAAACCTCAAAACTCTTTCCCTGCCAAAATAACATCTTTCCTTTACACGAGATATAAAGAATTTAACGGTGACAGTTCAAAGGGTCTTGTTTTCATTCCTTGCGAACTTATCGACGATAACGGAAAAACCCTTAAAAAATATGTATTGCAGCACGCTTCCGATTGGAATCTTGAAAAAGAATTTATAGACTGGATTGAAAACGCTAATGTATTCACAAGCACTCTTGTGGATAGAATAGTTACAGGCTATCCTCGTTCAGACGCTGACGCTCTCTGTGAAGAATTTGGATATAAAGACAACCTCATTGATACAAGTGAAATTTTCCATTTCTGGGTTATTGAAGGACCTGAAGAACTTGCTAAAGAACTTCCGTTTGACCAAATCGGCTTAAATGTTCTTTTCACCCCCAACGCAAAACCATATAAAAAACGTAAGGTAAGAATTTTAAACGGAGCGCATACCTGCAGTGTTTTAGCGGCATATCTCTGCGGAAAAAATACAGTAGGCGAATTGATGAAAGATAAAAAATTCTATACCTACCTTGAGAAAGCTTTAAATGATGAAATAATTCCAACTCTTTCAGACCTCGACTATAATGACCTTAAATTCTTTGCCGACGCTGTATTTGACAGATTCCAAAATCCATATATTCAACACTTTCTTTTGAATATAGCCCTCAACTCAACATCAAAATTCAGAGCAAGAGTTCTTCCGTCAATAACAGAATATATCAGCGAGAAAAAAGAACTTCCTAAAGTTTTAACATTCTCTTTCGCCGCTTTGCTTGGTTTCTATAAAGGCGACGAAATCAAAGACGGCGCTTTAATCGGCAAAAGAGGAGATGAAACTTACGAAATCAAAGACGATGCGGAAGTACTTGAATTATTTAAGGATTTATGGGCAAACTGTACCCAGTCAGACAAATCATCTGTAGGCGAACTTGTAAAAAATGTATGCTCCAATGAAAAAATGTGGGGAGAAGACTTAAACAAGCTTCCAGGCTTTGCTGAAAAAGTAACAGAACATCTCTATAACATTGTAAACAATGGAATGCAGTCAGAAATTGACGCTCTTATGGCATAATACGGAGGAATGTTAATGAAAACGGATAACGCTATAAAAATTAACGATAATGACAATGTCGTAGTAGCACTTTCAAATATTGAGAAAGGCGACAACGTATTTGGCATTTCGGCCGCTGAAAATATTGACAAAGGTCATAAAATGGCTCTCGTTGATATTAACGAGGGAGAAAATATTGTAAAATACGGCTACCCAATCGGTCACGCAACAAAGGATATCAAACGCGGTGAATGGATTCACACTCATAATCTTAAAACAAATCTTAAAGGACTTTTGGAATATGAATATAAACCACAGCTTAATGAGCTAAAAAAAGACAGAGAAGCAACCTTTATGGGCTATAATCGAAAAGACGGCTCTGTTGGAATAAGAAATGAAATATGGATAGTCAACACTGTAGGCTGTGTAAATAAAGTTTCCGAGAGAATAGCTAAAAAAGCCAATGAAAAATACGCCGGAAGAACTGACGGTATTTTCACATTTGTGCATCCTTTCGGCTGTTCTCAGCTCAGCGATGACCATATAAATACACAAAAACTTCTGGCTGGTATGGTAAGACACCCCAACGCCGCCGGCGTTCTTGTTCTAAGCCTTGGATGTGAAAACAATAATACAGCTGAATTTAAAAAAATATTAGGCGACTATGACGAGGAAAGAGTTAAATTTTTAATCGCTCAAGATTATGAGGACGAAGTCGAGGAAGCTGTAAAAGTAATCGGAGAACTTGTTGAATATGCCGAGCAGTTCAAACAAGAACCAATAAGCGCAAGCAAATTAATAATAGGATTAAAATGCGGCGGCTCAGACGGTTTTTCAGGAATTACGGCAAATCCTCTTGTAGGAAGAATTTCTGATATACTTGTTCAGCATAACGGCACAACTGTACTTTCAGAAGTACCGGAAATGTTCGGTGCGGAAACAATTCTTATGAACCGCTGTCAAACACCTGAACTTTTTGACAAAACAGTACACTTAATTAATGACTTTAAAGAATACTTTATGAGATATAACCAAGAAGTTTATGAAAACCCATCTCCAGGAAATAAAAAAGGCGGAATCTCAACATTAGAGGATAAATCTCTTGGCTGTACTCAAAAAGGCGGAACAAGCAATGTTATGGCAGTGCTTGGCTACGCTGAAAAAGCCACAACACCAGGGCTTAATCTCCTTAAAGGTCCTGGAAACGATATTGTGGCGATTACAGGCTTAATGGCGTCAGGCTGTCATATAATTCTTTTCACTACAGGAAGAGGAACTCCTGTGGGAGCGCCTGTTCCAACGGTTAAAATCTCAACAAATTCCGACCTTTACAACAGAAAAAGAGAGTGGATAGACTTTAACGCTGGGGCATTGCTTGAGGGAAAAACAATGGATGAACTTTCAGAAGAATTCTTTGATTATATATTAAAGGTTGCCTCAAAAGAGATAAGGACAAAAAATGAAATACACGACTATAGAGAAATCTCAATCTTTAAGGACGGCGTAACTCTTTAATGAAACAAGAAACCTTAAAAAATAAGGCTTATAAATATATCAAAGACAAAATAATAAACTGTGAGTATTCACCCGGGGATTTTCTTGATGAAAAGGAATTAATAGAGGAAATCAATTCAAGCCGAACCCCTATAAGGGAAGCACTAAACAAAATTGAGCAGGAAAACCTTATAAAAATAATTCCAAAAAAAGGTGTAATAGTTACGGAAATTTCATTAAAAGATATTTTAGATATCTATCAGCTCAGAGAACTTATAGAACCAAACGCGATAATTGAATTTGGAAACCAATACAATAAAGAAAAATTAATAAAATTTAAAAATCTCTTTGCTGAAAACAAGTTAAACCAAATAGAGTTCTATAAAACCGATGATATGTTTCACGGCTATATAACAGAAAAATATAATAATCATTATATAAGCGAGCTTATGGACACCGTAAGGGTACAAAATCAAAGACTGCGTCTTTTAACAGGCAGCAGCCACGATATAACCCCGGCGGAGTATGAACATACGGAAATAATAGATATGATTATTTCCGACAACTATAAATCCGCCGCCAAAGCTATGAGAGAACATATAGAACTCTCAAAAAACAGAACTTTAAGCGTATATAAAAATAAATAGAGTATAATTACTATAACAAGGAAATTACAGTAAAATAAATTTTTAGGAGGTAACAAAATGAATTTTATTGATAAAGACTTTTTGTTAAAAAACGAAACAGCAAAAAAACTGTTCAACGATTACGCCAAAGATCAACCCATTTTTGACTTTCATTGTCATTTAAGCCCAAAGGAAATTTATGAGAACAAAAATTTTGAGGATATCACTCAAGCGTGGCTTGGAGGCGACCATTATAAATGGAGAGCTATGCGTTCACTTGGAGTTGATGAAAAATATATAACAGGAAAAGAAACCACCAGCTTTGAGAAATTCAAAATGTGGGCAAGGACAATTCAATACGCAATCGGAAATCCGTTATATCATTGGACACATTTAGAACTTCAAAGATTTTTCGGCATTTACGAACCTTTAACAGAAGACAACGCTCAAGAAATATTTGATAAAGTAAACGCTCTTCTTCAGCAAGATGATTTCAAAGTTCGTGAGCTTATCAAAAAATCAAATGTAAAAATCGTCAATACAACTGACGACCCAGCTGATACACTGGAATATCATCAGCTTATCAAAGACGACCCAACAATTGAATTAAAAGTTCTTCCTGCTTTCAGACCAGATAAAGCTTTAAATATTGACGCTAAAACTTTTGTGGAATATATCAAAACTCTTGCGGATGCGGCAAAAGCTGAAATTAAAAGCTTTAAAAACCTTACGGATGTATTAAAAAGCAGAATGGACTTATTTGAAAAAATGGGCTGCTGTGCTTCCGACCACGCTTTCACTTACGTACCCTGCGCTTTAGCGTCAGAAGAAGAAGTTGAAGCAATTTTCGCTAAAGCGCTTAAAGGTGAAAGCCTTGTAAAAGATGAAATCGATAAATATAAAACAGCGCTTATGCAGTTCCTTGGAGCGGAATATTCAAGACGCGGCTGGGCAATGGAACTCCATATGAACATCAAACGTGACAATAATACAAGAATGTTTGAAAAAATGGGACCTGATACAGGTTTCGACTGTATTTCAGACTGGTCAAGCGCGGAAGGATTAACAAATCTTCTTGATACATTAGAATATAAAAATAACCTTCCAAAAACAATTATTTTTGCTGGAAATCCCGCTGATAACCAAGTTTTTGGTACAATATTGGGCTGTTTCCAATCAAGCGATGCCCCATCAAAAATACAATTTGGCACAGCTTGGTGGTTCAACGATAATAAAGACGGAATGGAAGCGCAAATCAAAGCGTTAGGAAACCTTGGGGTTCTTGGAAAATTCATAGGTATGCTTACAGACTCAAGAAGTTTCCTCTCATATCCAAGACACGAATATTTCAGAAGAATTTTGTGCAACATAATCGGTCAGTGGATTGAAGACGGCGAATACGCAAATGATGTGGAATTCGCAGGAAAACTTGTTTCCGATATTTGCTATAATAACGCTCTAACCTATTTCGGTATGGATAAACAATAAAAATAAAAAGGGGTTGTCACCTAAATCAAATATACAAAACGGCAGCCCCTTATTTTTTTAATCAGCTTATTCGCCGTCAGTTACAAATATTTTTATGAAATAAAAATAAGCGTTGTCTTTGAACTTAGGAGGTAATAGTTATGCAGGAATTATTAATTAAAATAATGGAATTTACTGAACACCTTTCAAGAATCCCTCCGGAATCAGCGGCAAACAACATATCTCTTTATGAGGAAACTCAAAAAACATTTGATTTGTTAAATAATGCTGTTAAAACCCATACTAATATAAAATTTCCTCCAATTGTTAATACCTTGACAATATTTTTTGATTCATTTTTATATTATATTGATAAAAAACCAGAACATATCCTTAATATGCTCAAAGTTATTTTAAACAATAAAGAAATGACCTGTTACACAAAATTTTTCTATTACTATCAAATAACAAGACTTTCATTTTTAAACGTTAATGTTTCAGGCAATAAAGAAATACAAGAAATGATAAAAGAATTATACTCCGAAATATTTAATTTATTTAAGGAAGAATTAAATGTTTCCGAAAATCATATTCCGGTCAAAGAAAGAAATAAAGATATTATTTTTATAATAACAAGTCAATTTCTAAACCTTGGACATGCCCCAACAAAAACCACATTAGACCGTGCCGCTAATCTACAAAAACATTTTAACAAACAAATATTTATAATAAACGCCGCCGACATTATGCCGTCTGTCGGAATTGAGATTTTCTACAATATGACTATAGGAAATGTTATTAAAGAATACTCAAAACTATCTGTTTTCACTTTGAAAAACGGCATAGAATTTCCAGTTTTCCAACCAGATAAACCTATGCCAAATAAGTCATCTATAAAAGAAATAATAGATTATGTATTTAAATATAAACCTTATTTTATATTAAATATTGGAGAAACAATTGTTTCTGATTTATGTTCGCTTTTTATCCCCACAATAGCTCAAGCAACTGTTTTCAGTGAACTGCTAACAACTTTAGGAACATTCTCCGTAACGGCAAATCCAAAATTTCAAGCTAATGACCATACAATTTTAACTACATTTACATTTAGCTATAAACCTCAAACGCATAACTATAAAAAATCCGATTTCTCACTTCCCGAGGATAAATTCTTGATTATAATATCAGGCGCAAGATTAACCGATGAAGTTACCTATGATTTTTTAAATAACATAAAAGAAATCTTTAATTATAACGCACATATAGTTTTTGCTGGATGTTTTGATAATTATGAGGAAATTATTTCTAAAGACAATGTCTTAAAAGAAAATACAACATTTTTAGGATTTCAGGAAGATATGCTTGCCATAACTGAGCTTTGTGATTTATATATAAATCCTCCAAGAACAGGAGGAGGTTCATCAATATCTGAAGCGTTATCAAAAGGCAAACCTGCCATAACATTAAACTTTGGAGATTGCAGTATAGCGGCAGGCAAAGATTTTTGGGTAAATACGTTAGACGAAATGCGAGACACAATAATAAAATATATAACTGACAAAGAATTTTACAGCGAAATGTCAAAAAAGGCATTAGAGCGAAATGAAGTTCTTACAAATACAAAAAAAGCATTAGAAGATATAATCTCTTCCGCTGAAAACTCTCCGCTTTGGTGGTAAAAAAATACTCTGCCGTTAAGGCAGAGTATTTTTTACCACCAAATAATATCTTTTTCTTTTAGAAAACACCGCACAAAGATGAAATAAAAATAATTTTAGCGCAAGCGGCAAAATTATTTTTATTTTTTAATTATGCGGTATTTCCTTTACTTCATAAGTCATAACTGATTAAAAATCAACTTCTGTTCCATAATAAGTACAAGTAAGAAGTTTTTCCATTTCAGCTGGGCTAATAGGTCTTGGATTAGAACCTGTACAAGCGTCAGAAACAGCCAATTCAGCAATTTTAGCCACTTTTTCTTTAAACTCATCTTCCAAAATTCCAAATTCTTTTAAAGTTTTAGGAATACCAAGTTTTACGTTATAATCGTCTATTTTCGCGCAAAGAGCGTCAACACACTCCGCGTCAGTACCATCAATACCTACACTCCTGGCAATATCAGCATAACGGGCCTCAGCGTTTTTAGCATTATATTTAATTACATAAGGAAGATATATAGCATTAGCACAGCCGTGAGGAATATGACCGGTTGAAAAAGCCGCTCCTGTTTTATGTGCCATAGAGTGAACTATACCCAGCAAAGCGTTTGTAAATGCTTGTCCCGCAAGACACTGAGCATAGTGCATCTGTTCTCTCGCGTCGTTATCACCCTTATAAGAATCCGGCAAATAGTCAAACACCATATGAATAGCTTTCAAAGCGAGAGGGTCTGTAAAAGGACTATTTAACGTAGAAACATAAGCCTCAATAGCGTGAGTCAAAGCGTCCATACCTGTATGAGCCACAAGCTTAGGAGGCATAGTTTCAGCAAGCTGAGGGTCAACAATAGCAATATCAGGAGTAATGTTAAAGTCAGCCAGCGGATATTTAACACCTGTAGAATAATCAGTAATTACAGAAAACGCAGTAACCTCTGTAGCCGTACCTGATGTTGAGGGAATAGCGACAAATTTAGCTTTTTGTCTTAATTCAGGGAAAGAGAAAGGTTCAATAATTTTTTCAAAAGTAGTATCAGGATACTCATAAAATACCCACATAGCCTTAGCCGCGTCAATAGGAGAACCGCCTCCCATAGAAATAATCCAGTCAGGCTCAAACTCACGCATAACAGCTGCGCCTTTCATAACAGTTTCAACAGATGGGTCAGGTTCAACATTTTCAATAAGCTTAGTTTCAATTCCAGCTTCTTTAAGATACCCCAAAACTTTATCAACAAAGCCGAATTTTTTCATAGAACCGCCGCCAAGAACAAGAACAGCTTTCTTTCCTTTCAAATTTTTAAGTTGTTCCAAAGAATCTTTTCCATAATACAAATCTCTTGGTAAAGTAAATCTCATCATAATGAAAGTCCCCCTTAAAAATAAAATATTAATGGCACACTACCACTTACTAAAATTTTATAACAAAAACAATATTTTGTAAAGTATAAATAATATTTTTTTACTAATAAAAATTATTATTGTTCACTTTCAATAAATTATCAATTAAAAACAAAAAAATAACGTGAGTTCGACGAAAAATTACGATAAAACTCAGCGAAACGTAGTTTCGCAC
>CAOJPS010000084.1 GCA_948441255.1 uncultured Eubacteriaceae bacterium
CACTTTGCGCTAAAATGAGAAAAGGTGCTTTGAATGACGCTGTGGAAAGTCTTGGCTGCAATAAAATAGCATTGGGGCATAATAGAAATGATATTATTGAGACTTTTTTTATGGCTATGTTTTATGAAGGCAGAATCTATACTTTTAGCCCTGTTACTTTTCTTGACAAAAAAAAGATTTATTCCATAAGACCTCTTATGTATGTGCCTGAAAAGGATATTATAGGTTTTATTAAAAAAGAGAATATAAGCGTTGTTAAAAATAAGTGCCCTGTAGACGGCTATACAAAAAGAGAAGATATTAAAAATTTTATTTGTGAGCAAGCTTTGAAATATGACCATTTTGAAGAAAAAATTTTTGGGGCTATTAAACGCTCTGGTATTGGCTGCTGGAAGGAATGATTTTTTGGAATATAAAGATGAGGTTGAAAAAAAATATACACTTAAACTTAGAGAACTGAAAAAAGAATTGCCGGAGTTTGTTGGTGATTTTTTTGGCTATATAAGAGAAATAACGGCTGTAAGGACAAGAGTGGGTTATGCTTATGACCTTAAACTTTTTTTTACATATCTTGTGGAAAACTGCGATATTTTTAAAGATATTTATATTGATAAAATAGATTATTCCTATATGAACAAAATTAAAGCGAAAGATTTGAATAAATTTCTTGAGTATCTTACTTATTATATTAAAGTGGATGATACAGGCGCGGCTGTTGAATGGACTAACAGAGAAAGAGGGAAATCAAGAAAGTTATCGGCTGTAAGAAGGCTTTTTAACTATTTATATAAAGAAGGGAAGATTGACGCTAATCCAGGAGAGCTTGTGGAAACTCCTAAAATTCACGATAAGGAAATTGTCAGACTTGAACCCAATGAGGTTGTTAATTTGCTTGATGAGGTTGAAAAAGGAGATAAGCTTACAGAAAGACAGAAAAAATGGCACGAACATACTAAAATTAGAGATTTGGCTATTATTACTCTTTTGCTTGGTACAGGTATGCGTGTTTCTGAGTGTGTGGGAATTAATATAAATGATGTTGATTTTGAAACTAATGGTGTTAAGATATATAGAAAAGGCGGAAAAGAAGCAACTGTTTATTTTGGTGATGAGGTTGCTGACGCTTTAGATACTTATTTTGATGAAAGAGAAAATATTATTCCTGCCAAAGGTCACGAAGATGCTCTTTTTCTCTCCTTGCAGAAAAAGAGAATTACTGACAGGGCAATCCAAAATCTTGTAAAGAAATATTCACGCAGCGTTATTAATCTTAAAAAGATTTCGCCGCATAAGCTTCGAAGTACTTATGGTACAAGCCTTTATATGGAAACGGGTGATATTTATCTTGTGGCGGATGTTTTGGGTCACGCTAATGTTGATACTACAAGAAGGTATTATGCCCAAATGCAGGACTCCAGAAGGAGAGAAGCCGCTAAATTTGTTAAACTGAGAGAGGACTAAAAATATTAAAATAAGTAAAGGAAATGTAATTTATGAAAGATAGAGAAATTGCTGTCTATGTATTGATGGATATTTTTGAACAAGAAGGTTATAACAATATTTTGTTAAGACGTGCTTTTAAGAGAAATAGTGAACTTAATTCTACGCAAAAAGCTTTTATTACTGAAATAGTGAATGGTACTTTAAGAAATCTTATTCTTTTGGACTATATTATAAATAAATTTTCTAAGACAAAAACAGATAAAATGAAATTTCTTATTTTAAATATTTTGAGAATTTCTGTTTATCAGCTTTTGTTTATGGATAAAGTTCCTGTTTCAGCTGTTTGTAATGAGGCTGTTGAGATTTCAAAAAAGAGGGGTTTTAAAGGTCTTTCTGGATTTGTAAACGCTGTTTTGAGAAATATTTCTAAAAATATTGATAATATTGAGTATCCTGACCCAGCGGATAATTTTATCGAATATGTTTCTTTAAAATACTCTTATCCCAAATGGATTATTGAATATTGGCTTAAAATGTTAAGCCGTGAGGAAGTTTTGGAGATGTGTGTTAAAAACTCATCTCCCCCTAATATTACTCTTGCGGTTAATACTTTAAAGACAGATTGTAATAAATTAATTGATATTTTAAAAAAAGATAAAATTGAAGCTGAAAAGGTTGATGGCTTTAGTAATGTGCTTAGAATTTCAAAAACAGATGATATCTCAAAGATTGACGCTTATAAAAATGGTCTTTTTCATATTATGGATAAAAGTTCAGTTATTGCTATTAAAGAACTTGCGCCAAAGGAAATCGACTGTATAATTGACATATGTTCGGCACCGGGAGGAAAAGCTTTTCTTTGCTGTTATTTAATGAATAATTTGGGTATAATTAAAGCAAGGGATATTTATGAGCATAAGATTAAACTTATTTCTGATGGAGTGAAAAGACTTGGTACTGATATTATAATTACTGAAATGAGAGATGCTTTGTCTGTTTGTGAAAGTGATTTTAAAACCGCTGATAAGGTTATTATAGACGCTCCTTGCTCGGGATTTGGACTTGTAAGAAAAAAGCCGGATATTAAATATTCTAAGAGTTATGAAGATATTAAAAATCTTGCGGAAACTCAAAGAAATATTTTATCTGTTTGCCAGAATTATGTTAAAGTTGGCGGGATTTTATTATATAGCACTTGTACTGTTTCTTTTGAGGAAAATGAGGAAAATGTTAATTGGTTTTTGGAACGTTTTGATTTTGAACTTGTTTCTCAGAATCGTATTCTTCCTCAAGATTTTGACAGCGATGGCTTTTTTATTGCTAAATTTATAAGGAAAGGGTAAAATCAGATGATTGAAAAGGCTGATATTTTATCAATGAACTTAACTGAACTTCAGAATTTTATAGTTCAGCTTGGTGAAAAATCTTTTAGAGCCAAACAGATTTTTAAATGGCTTCATCAAAAAAGTATTTCTTCTTTTGATGAATTGACTGATATATCAAAAGATTTAAGAAAAAAACTTTCTGAAAAAGCAAAGATTCAAAAGGTTTCAATTCTTGAAAAATTTATTTCTTCAGAAGATAATACAACAAAGTACTTGTTTCAAATTGAAAATGATTATATAATAGAGAGTGTGCTTATGAGATATGAATATGGAAATGCTGTATGTATTTCATCTCAGGCAGGCTGTGCTATGGGCTGTTCTTTCTGTGCTTCTGCTATGGGCGGACTTGAACGCAATCTTACAGCAGGGGAAATGCTTTCTCAGGTTTATGAAATTCAAAAAGATTTGGGTGAGCGTATTTCTAATGTTGTTATTATGGGCAGCGGTGAACCTTTGTGTAATTTTGATAATTCTCTTAAATTTCTTGAGATTATTAATTCAAAAGACGGCTTTGAAATTGGGCACAGACACATTACTCTTTCAACCTGCGGAATTGTTGATAAAATTAAAAAATTGGCAAAACATAGATTACAGATTACTCTTGCTGTTTCTTTGCACGCCCCGAATGATTTTATTAGACAAAAAATTATGCCTGTAGCAAAAAAATATTCTATTGACGAATTGATTTTCGCGGCTAAAGAATATGCTGATTATACTAAAAGGCGGGTTACTTTTGAATACGCGCTTATTAAAGGTGTTAATGACAGTGAGAATTGTGCTGAGGAATTGGCGAAAAGACTTAAGGGTTCTTTGTGTCATGTTAATCTTATTCCTGTTAATGATGTTAAAGAAAGAAACTATATACGGAGTTCGGATAAAACCATTAACAGGTTTTATGAAATTTTAAAGTCTTTAAATATTGAAACTACTATAAGAAGACGGCTTGGAAGTGATATTAATGCTGCCTGTGGTCAGCTTAGAAAACGATATTTAAAAACCTGATTGAGGTGTTGGAATATGACAGGTGTTGGAAAATCAGATATTGGTAAAATAAGAAGCTGTAATGAAGATTCTATTTTTGTGAGAAATTATAATATCGGCTGTCTTGATAATCTTTATATTGTAGCGGATGGTATGGGCGGACATAAGTCGGGTGAAGTCGCAAGCAGCAGCGCTATAAGATTTTTTTGTGAGTTTATTGAGAGAAAAACGGAAAAAAATGAAATTCTTGATACCCTTGTTGAGGGTGTTGGATATGCCAATAAAAAAGTTAATGAAATGTCTAAAACAGATGAGATATACTCAAATATGGGAACTACTTTTCTCGCGGCGTCGGTGAGCAATGATAAGATTTATATCGCTCACGTTGGTGACAGTAGATTGTACATTATAAGAAATAATGAGATTAAACAGATTACATCAGACCATACATACGTTATGGATATGGTTCGTTCAGGCTTTATTACAAAAGAAGAAGCCAGGATTCACCCTGACAGGAATATCATTACAAGAGCTTTGGGTGTTGATGAGAATTTATCTATTGACGGGATTTTTAATAAATTATTTTATGGCGATATTGTTATTATGTGTTCTGATGGTTTATATGAAATGATTGATGATAATGATATTTTAGATATTGCCGGAAGTGAGATTTTAAGTTTGGAACAGAAAGCTGAAAAAATGATTGAATTCGCCAATTCTCTTGGCGGAAAAGACAATGTGTCGGTTGTCTTGATTGGTTAATCGGAGGGAGCGAGCTTATGAATATTGAACCGAACACTACTATTGGCGGCAGATATACCATTTTGGAAAAAATAGGCTTGGGCGGTATGGCTGTTGTTTATAAAGCTATGGATAAGAAACTTAACAGATATGTTACTTTTAAAGTTCTTAAAGAGGAACATATTGAAAACGAGGAATTTATTAATAGATTTGCTGTTGAGGCGCAGGCTGCTGCTAGATTGTCACACCCTAATATAGTGAATGTTTATGATGTTGGAAATGAAGGAGATATTCATTATATTGTTATGGAATATATTGATGGTATTACTTTGAAAGAGCTTATTAACAGAAAAGCCCCTTTTGATGACCAAGAGGCTTTAAGCGTTGCTATTCAGATTGCATCTGCTTTGGAAGAGGCTCATAAAAATAATATTGTTCACAGGGATATTAAACCGCACAATATACTTGTTACTAAAGAGGGAGATATTAAAGTTACTGATTTTGGAATAGCGAGAGCCGCTACTTCTACTACTGTTACAGTGGAATCTATGGGTTCTGTTCATTATTTTTCTCCAGAACAGGCAAGAGGCGGCTTTGTTGACGCTAAAAGCGATATTTATTCTCTTGGTATTGTGCTTTTTGAAATGGTTACTGGGAGGTTGCCTTTTCAAGGTGATACACCTGTCGCTCTTGCTATGAAGCATTTGAGAGAACCTATTCCTGACGCGAGAAAAATTAATTCGGAGGTTTCGGAGAGCATTTATAAAATTATTATTAAAGCTACTCAGAAAAGTTCGGCTAAAAGATATCAAACCATCGAGGATATGAATAGAGATTTGAAAAGAGCAACTAAAAACAATTCTGGTGATTTTGTAGTTTTTGAGGAAGACGACGTTACCTCTCAGACAATAAGAGTTACGGGAGAGGAACTTAATGAAATTAAAAAACAAAGTCAGAATATGCACTCGGATTATGATGACTATGACGATTATTCCTATGAAACTCAAAATAAATCAATAAATATGAAAAAATCTCCAAAAGGATATTCTAATTATCATTCTGATTATGAGGTTGAGAGAGAAAAAAAGAAAAATAGGCAGGCTGTTTTTGCCGCTATAGGAACAGCGTTTGTTTTGATTATACTTATTACTGTCGCTACTTTTGCTTTTTTCGGGGGAAAAGAGGGTGATGTTGAAGTTCCTGATTTTACAAATAAAACTTGGGAAGAAGCTCTTAAAATAGCTAAAGATAATAAGATATATCTTGCTCAGGACAAAGATAAGGCAGAGGATTACAGCGATGAAATTGCAGAGGGACTTATTATGAAACAAAATGTAGAAAAAGGAGAATTTGTTTCGGAGGGCGACACTATTTATGTTGTTAAGAGCCTTGGCAGTGACAAAGTTGAAGTTCCTAATGTTGTCGGAGATAATATTGATGATGCTATGGCTAAACTTAAAAAGGAAAATATTAAGTGGAATGAGGAATGGGAGTATGACGATGATATTGACAAAACAAATGTTATACGACAAATTCCAAGCGCTGGAGAAAAGATTTCAAGAGATTCAAAGGTTACTTTATATGTGAGCAGAGGCAGAGAGTCGGAGGGTATTAATGTTCCTGATGTTGTTGGACAGACAGAATCAGCGGCTAAAAGAAGACTTTCTTCAAATGGTTTTAATGTTGAGGTTGAACGAGTTGAGAGCAGCCGTGATGTTGGCTATGTTATTGACCAAAGTATTCAGTCCGGTGAAAAAAGAGATGCTGGTACTTCGATTACTATTTACGTGAGCAAAGGCCGAAGCAGGAATGATGATGATTATGACGATGATGATAATCAAAGAATAGAAGAAAATAATAGAGATGATGACAATAACGGCGAAAATTCAAATGACAATTCGAATAATTCCAATAATCTGGATAATTCAGATAAACCTGATGAAAACAATTTGGGAAATTCGGCTAATCAGAATAATTCCAATAATTCAGAAAAGCCTGATAATTCTGGAGAGGATAATAACAATAACGCTGAGACCCCAGTTGAAAATAATAATGAAAACCAAAATAATAATGAAAATCAAAATCAAAATAATAATGAGCCTGAAGATAATAATTCCGGAGATAACGGCGAGGGTTTGGCGGAGCCTAAAAAGGTTGATGAAGTGGAGATTGACCCTAATGCCGCTGTTTGATTCTTTTATTAAATTTCAAAGGGGTTTTTGATAATAATGGTTAAGGGCAGAATTATTAAGGGCGTAGGCGGTCTTTATTTCGTTGATATAGGGGATAAAGTTTTTGAATGTAAAGCAAGAGGTGTTTTCCGAAAAAGAAAATTTATTCCAACTGTTGGTGATTATGTAGAAGTTAGTGTTATTGATGAAGATAAAAAAATAGGGTTTATTGAAAACATATTTGAAAGAAAAAATTTTCTTCCAAGACCGAGAGTGGCTAATATTGATTGCTGTATTATAACATTTGCGGGAGCAAGACCAAATATTAATTTTGATTTGCTTGATAGGTTTATTATTCTTGCTGAAGAAAAAAATTTTGAGATTGTTATTTGTATTAATAAATATGATATAACTAAACAGGATACGATTGATTATATTAATAGAATATATTTACCTATTTATAATGTTATTTTTACTGATACTGTAAATAATATTGGAATTGACGAACTTAAAATAGAGGTTATTAATAAAGTTTCTGTTGTGGCGGGCCCTTCGGGAGTTGGAAAATCAAGTATTATAAACAAAATTGTTACATCTGGTGTTAGAAAAACAGGAGAACTAAGCCGTAAAATAGAGCGTGGAAAACATACTACGAGAGAAGTTGAACTTCTTTTTGCTGGAAATGGGACTTATATTGTTGATTCTCCTGGGTTTACCGCAATTTCTCTTGAACATATTAAACCCGAAAATATTCAGTTTTATTTTAAGGAATTTCAGATGTTTATTGGAAAGTGTAGATTTAATGATTGTGTGCATATAAATGAACCTGACTGTGCTGTTAAAGAAAATATTGAGATAAATATTTCAAAGGAAAGATATGAGAGATATAAATTTTTATATGATGAACTTCGAAGAAGAAGATAAGGAGGGGAATTGCTGTGATTAAACTTTCCGCATCTATTTTAGCTGCTGATTTTACAAGACTTGGTGATGAAATAAGAATTCTTGAAAAGGAAAAAATTCCATATATTCACATTGATGTTATGGATGGGCATTTTGTTCAGAATCTTTCTATGGGTATTCCTACTGTTGAGGGGATAAGAAAAATAACTAATCTTGTACTTGACGTTCATTTGATGATTAGTAATCCTGAGGTTTATATTGAAAAATTTGCTGAGGCAGGGGCAGATATTATTAATTTTCATTTTGAAGCCGCTGACAATCCTAAAAAAATTATTGAGCAAATAAGAGCGGCAGGAAAAAAATGTGCTGTTACAATTAATCCTGATACTCCTGTTGAAAAGATTTTTGGTATTATTAAATATGTTGATATGGTGTTGGTTATGTCAGTGCATCCGGGTCTTGGCGGTCAGGAATTTATGGTTTCTTCTTTGGAAAGAATTAAAAAGATTTATAATTACATAAAAAAGAATAGTCTTAATGTTGATATTGAGGTTGACGGGGGAGTTGGACTGCATAATATAAGAGAAATTATCGAAGCGGGAGCTAATGTTATTGTCGCAGGTTCGGCTGTTTTTCACTCAAAGGATATATCGGCTGATATTAAGCGATTTAATGAAATTTTTGAGGAGTTTGATTGCGGATAATGAAAGTTGTTGTTGTTGGAAGCGGTTTGATTTCAAAATATGACAAATTTTTAAAATATATTGATATTTCTGATTTTAGTGTTTGCTGTGATGGAGGAATGAAGTATTTTTATGAATGTGGAATTGTTCCAAATATTATTATTGGCGACCTTGATTCCGCAGAGTTAAAGTATATTGAATATTTTAAAAATTTGAATGTAGAATTTAAAGAATATCCTAAAGAAAAAGATTATACAGATATGGAATTGGGATTGTTATACGCTTTAGGGCTAAACGCTGATGAGATTTTTATTTTTGGGGGAACTGGCTCAAGATTTGACCATTCGCTGACAAATGCCCATATTTTAAAAAAAGCTTCTGATAATAATGTTTTGGCTTGGCTTATTGACGAACATAATAAAATTTGTGTTGTCAAAAAATATATTAAGTTATCTGGGAAAAAAGGAACTCTTGTTTCTATTATTCCTTTTACGACAAAAGTTCTTGATGTTACGACAAAAGGACTTAAATACAGTCTTTCCGGCGCTGTAATGGAAATAGGTAATTCTTTAGGTGTAAGTAATGTTATGATTGAGGAAGAATGTGAGATTTTTGTGGGTGAGGGACTTTTATTTGCTATAATATCAGAAGATTAAATATAAAGCTCTTTATGAACATTTTGTTAAAATTTTAAATTTCTTAAATTAATGGTTGCATACATAGGTGCATTTCTGTTAAACTATATACTGAATGATTTTAAAGATTAATTTTTATATTGTTTTAGAATATATTGAATTGTTATACAGAGTTAATAATATTTTATATAAGAGGTGCTATAATGTTAGGCGTTTTACAAAAGGTTTTTGGAAGTTACAGCGATAAAGAATTAAAAAGAATTATGCCCATTGTGGATAAAATTGAAAGTCTTGAGGATGAAATTTCTAAACTGTCAGACGAACAGCTTAGAGGGAAAACTGATGAGTTTAAAAAAAGATATTCGGAGGGAGAATCATTAGACGATATTTTACCGGAGGCTTTTGCTGTTGTGAGAGAAGCTGGTAAAAGAGTATTGGGAATGCGTCACTTTAGAGTACAGCTTATAGGCGGTATTATCTTACATCAAGGACGTATAGCTGAAATGAAAACTGGAGAAGGAAAAACATTGGTTTCTACTTTGCCGGCATATCTTAACGCTTTGACAGGTGAGGGAGTTCATATTGTTACTGTTAATGATTATTTGGCTAAGCGTGACGCTGAATGGATGGGACAGATTCACGAGTTTTTAGGTCTTACTGTTGGCGTTATTCTTCACGATATGGAACAGGCTGAAAGACAAGCCGCATATGCTTGTGATATTACTTATGCCACAAATAATGAACTTGGTTTTGATTATTTGAGAGATAATATGGTGGTTTATGAAAAAAATCTTGTTCAAAGAGATTTGTGCTATGCTATAATTGACGAGGTTGACTCTGTTCTTATTGACGAGGCGAGGACTCCGCTTATTATTTCTGGAAGTAGCGGTAAATCTACTATGCTTTATAAAGTTGCTGATTCTTTTGTTAAAACTCTTACAAAAGGTTCTATATTAAATGAAGATGAAGCGTTGAACCCTCTTAATCACGTTGAAATCCAAGAAGAAGGCGATTTTGTTATTGATGAAAAAGGTAAAACAGTTTCTCTTACTCAAGAGGGTGTTAAAAAAGCGGAAAGATATTTTAATATAGAAAATCTTGCGGACCCCGATAATATGGAAATTCAGCATCATATTAACAATGCTTTGAAAGCTAATTATAATATGTTTGCTGATAAGGATTATGTGGTTAAGGACGGAGAGGTTGTTATTGTTGATGAGTTTACAGGTCGTATGATGACAGGACGGCGTTATTCAGATGGTCTTCATCAGGCTATAGAAGCTAAAGAAGGCGTTGCCGTGAATAAAGAGAGTAAAACTTTAGCTACAATTACTTTCCAGAATTTCTTTAATAAATATAGAAAAAAAAGCGGTATGACTGGTACAGCTCTTACGGAAGAAGGGGAATTTAGACATATTTATGGTATGGACGTTATTGTTATTCCTACTAATATGCCGGTTGTAAGAAAAGATTTGTCGGATGTTGTTTATAGAACAGAGAGAGCTAAATATAAAGCTGTTGTTGAGGAAATTAAAAAATCTCACGAAAAAGGTCAGCCGGTTTTGGTAGGTACTATTACTATTGATAAATCTGAACTTATAAGTTCTATGCTTAAAAAAGAGGGTATCCGTCATCAAGTGCTTAATGCTAAATATCACGAAAAAGAGGCTGAAATTGTTTCTTTGGCGGGTGAAAAAGGCGCTGTTACTATTGCTACAAATATGGCTGGA
>CAOJPS010000085.1 GCA_948441255.1 uncultured Eubacteriaceae bacterium
TGTGCGAAACTACGTTTCGCTGAGTTTTATCGTAATTTTTCGTCGAACTCACGTTTTTAATAGATAAAAAATAATTTTTTAGAATTGTAATTGATATATATCATAAATTCTTACCATTGTGGCAATGGCTTGTTCGCGGCTGTAATTGAACCACGGTGAAAATTTATTTTCTCCTGTTCCCGCCATAACAGGAACGTTTGATGAACCTTTAAAAGTAATAACTTTATAAATATTTTCCTTTGCCCAATCAGCGAAATAATTTTCATCTGAGAATCTATTGCTTTTATCAGCATTAAGAGTGTAATCGAGGGCAGTTGCCATATTTACAATCATAACAGCCGCTTCCTGTCTTGTTATGGTATCATTAGGAACAAATTTACCGTTGCCTTTACCGCTTACAATTCCAAGTTTGTTGGCAAAAATAATATTTTTGTCTGTTGTATCATTAAATGGATTTGAGTAAAGGTCAATTTCATATATTCTACAGTAATCGTCAACTTTCCAGTCGCCTTTGCATTTAAGGAAAGTCTGTACGGCAAGTGTACAAAATTCACCTCGCGTTATATTTTTTGTGAAGTCTGAATTTATCGCATTGGGGATTATGTCTGACCATTCGCCATATATGATACTATCTTTTGCCCAGTTATTGCAGTCGATATTTTTTATTTCTTTATCAAGGCTTATTATTTCTTTTTTAGCATCTTTAAATAAAACAAATCTGCCGTTATTTTTATCTATAATTCTGTCATATTCGGGTTTTATTATTTCTTTTCCATTTTTATCAATTATACCGAATTTTCCGTTATATACATCGCCGATACCTTTTATATATTCACTTTCTGTGCTTCCATACTGAACAATGGCATAGTTGCCGTTAAATATTATTGGAGTATCGTATTTAGGCTCGATAATTATATTAAGGTTCTTATCTGCAAATCCAAAACAGCCAATCCCTTTATTTTCTTCAGTCTTATTTTTATATAAATTAACATATTCACATTCATTTTCGGAAATAGGGGAACATAAAAAATCAATAGTTTTATAAAATACAGAAGTGTTATTTTCAAATTTATAATAATCAATATGTTCTCCGTTTTCTTTATAAAAATATGCCATATCACTGAACATTATAGAGCCATCGTATTCCACGGGAATAACAATTTTATAATTTTCGTCAATAAATCCGTACTTATACTTGTACAAATTGTTATTTGGTATTTCTTTACTTATGGAAAGAAGTCCGTTTTTAAATTCACTTTCAATAATATTGTATTCTAAGGGAAGAATAATATTTCCGTTAATGTCTATTATCCCATTTTTATATTTGAAAGATTCTTTATCCGGCGCCACGCTTATGCTGTATATATCGTGTCCCTTTATTTTAGAAATCCAGCCTATGTTTTCATATTTTTCACTGAAATTTGTAATAACGTTTCCTTTTCCGTCAAGAAGACTGAAGTTTTTGTTTTCATCTGAATATATATATTGTTCGACAGAATCCGTAGATTGTATATACCCCGCAAGAGGTCCAAAAACGATATTTCCGTCTTTATCAGCGACCCAGTTCATATTTTTGTTATCATCTTCCGAATTGGTTCTATATATATAAGCCTTTCCGTCTTCGACAGCAGTAACATCATCATATTCATTTGTCTGTAAGTTTTCTTCAGCTAGTATAGGACATACATTTAATATAATGGCTGACAATAAAATTGTGATTAATTTTTTCATTTGATTTTCCTCCTGATTTTTAAAAATTTAAATTGTAAATATCATAAATTCTGACCATTGTCGCTATTGCTTGTTCACGGCTGTAGTTATTAAGAGGAGAAAATTTATTTCCGCCAATTCCTGTCATAACGGGAATACCAGAATCTCCCTTAAAAGAAGTAATTTTATAAACAGCGTCTTTTGCCCAATTATCTAAAAGATTTTCATCTGAAAAGCTTTTATTTTTATTGTAGGAAAGTTCGTGACCTCCAGCTTTTAACATATTTACAATCATAACAGCCGCTTCCTGTCTTGTTATGGTATCATTTGGGGCAAAGTTTCCATCGCTTTTGCCATTTACAATTCCAAGTATATTAGCGAAAATAATAATTTTATCATTTGTATCATTAAAACAATGTTTTGAAAAGTCAACATTTTTTAAAATTTCACTTGTATAATCGTCAATTGACCAATCTCCCTTATATTTAAGAAAAGTTTGTACGGCAAGTTTGCAAAATTCTTCTCTTGTAATATCCTTTTTAAAGTCTGAATTTATTTCTTCGGGAATAAGTTCAGACCATTCTCCATAAGTAATAATTTCTTTTGCCCAGTCACTGCATTCAATACTTTTTATTTCTCCGCTGAAATCCCTTAATTCTTTTTCATTGTTTTTAAATAAAGCAAATCTGCCATTTTCTTTAGAGACAATATAGTCATATTCGGGGGCTGTTACTTCGTTTCCGTTTTTATCAATTATTCCGTATTTTCCATTAAGGGTACGCCCAATAGCTTTTGTGTCTTTCCATTCTGTACTTCCATATTGAATTATGGAATAGCCTTTACTGTCAAAAAGTATGGGAGAATCATATTTAGGCTCAACAATTATATTTAAATTTTTATCCGCAAAACCATAATAATTTTTTGTGGTGTCAGATTTTTCATTTGTTTCTTTATAGAGAGTAATATAATTACTGTTTATTTTTTCTCTCTCATACATAGAACAAGCGTATAGGTTAAGGGTTTTATAAAATACAGGGGCATTACTTTCAATTTTATAATAATTTATGTTTTTACCATCATTTTTATAAAGATATATTATATCCCCACATATTAACCAATCGTCATATTCAGGAGGAGCCACTATTGTATATTCCTCATTAATAAAACCATATTTTTTGTTATTAATATTTCCTGTAGGCGTATACATTATCTGAAGAAATCCGTTTTGGAATATATTGTCAATAGTAAAATCGTATTTTATGGGAAGAAGAACATTTCCGTTAATATCAACTATTCCTTGTTTGTGTTCATTGTCTTTTATTATACTTATTGAGTATGCGTCAAGCCCGTTTATTTTCTCAATATATTGTATATTTTTATACTTTTCGCTGAAATTTGTTATAACATTGCCTTTGCCGTCAAGAAGACTGTATTTATTATATTCGTCTGAATATATAAATCTGTCATCAGAGTCGGTTTCAGTTATAATTCCTAATTGAGGACCGAAAATTGGGTTTCCATCTTTATCGGCGATTAAAAAAGTGTCAGGCACATCTTTTGAGTGACTGTAGTTTCTGCATATATATCCTTTCTCTCCATTATGCAACTCAATAACTTCCTCGTATTTTAAATATAAGTTCTCTTCGGCAAATATGGGACAAACATTAAATATAATAACTGACAGCAAAACTAATGTTAATTTCCTCATAAGGTTTTCCTCCTTGTATATTTTAAAAATTCCAGTAATAAACGTCATAAATTCTTGTCATAGTCGCAATTGCCTGCTCTCTGCTATAACTATACCATGGAGAAAATTTATTTTCTTCTGTTCCCACCATAACAGGAACATTTGCTCTTCCTTTAAAATTTATAATTTTATATATACTGTCTTTTGCCCAGCTGGCAAAATAACTTTCATCAGAAAATAGGGGATTATCGTCTAAATCAATAACATAGTCGAGCGCTTCCGCCATATTTACAAGCATAACCGCGGCCTCTTGTCTTGTTATCGCGTCATCGGGGCAAAATTTGCCGCTGCCTTTACCGTTTACAATTCCAAGCTTATTAGCTAGGATAATAAATTCATTTTCTGTATCATTAAATGGATTAGAGGATATATCTATTTCAAATTTATCGCAGCAATTTTGAATTGACATATCTTCATCAAGATAATTAATCATACATCTAAGATATGTTCTAACGGCAAGTTCGCAAAATTCGCCTCTTGTTATTTTTTTGCTGAAATCTGAATTTATTTCATCAGGAATAATGTTAAGCCATCTGCCGTATACAATACTGTCTTTTGCCCAATCGCCGCATTCGGGATATTCTATTTCTTCCTCAAGACTTGCTATCTCTTTTTTGCCGTCTTTAGCCAAAAGAAATCTTCCGTCCTTTGTATCTATGCTGTGGTTTAAATATATAATGCTGTCATATATTGGTTTTATAACTTCATTTCCATTCTCATCAATTACGCCGTATTTTCCGTTATATACATCATCATAGCCTTTTCCGCCGTATTTAACTTCTGTTGAGCCATATTGTATAATAGCGTAATTATCGTAAAATTCTATTGGAGTATCATATTTTGGCTCGGTAAGTATATTAAGTTCTTTATCAGCAAGTCCATAGAGGTTCCAATTATTGGTTTCGTTAGTTCTTATTTTACATAGTTCTATAAGAGTATTACTGGCTTCGTTATCTTCTCTTGCGTTTATTAGGTAATAATCAAGGGTTTTATAAAACACAGGGGCGTTATTTTCAACTTTATAATAATCAAAGCTATTGTTATTATTTTTATAAGTATATACTACATCACCGCATATTAAAGAGCCGTCATATTCTACAGGAACAACTGTTTGAAAATTTTCGTCAATAAATCCGTATTTATATGGTCCATCTTCTGAGTATGTACGATATATCTCCATAAGTCCGTTGGTAAAACAATATTCAATGCCTTTATATTCTATTGGCAGAAGAATATTTCCATCCATATCCACTATTCCGTATTGATAAGGATTTACGCAAATACGATAGGCGTTATGTCCCGGAATTTTATCAATAAAAGTTATATTTTTATATTTATTGCTTAAATTTGTATAGACATTTCCTTTGCCGTCTAAAATACAATATTTATTTTCTTCTGAATATGTATATACATCTGGAGAATCTGTGGTGGCTATATAACCTGGGAGGGGACCGAAAATTATATTTCCATTTTCATCTAGAACGTTGTTGTTATTATTTTTGTCTGAATATATATATCTATTGGGAAAGTTTGTGAAATGTATACTTCCTGAAAGGGGGCCAAAGATTATGTTTCCGTTTTTATCGGTAACATAGCATATAGATGGATTGTCTTTTTGATATGTTTCACAGATATATGTTTCATTATTTTTAGAAACAACGGTATGGTCATATTTTGACTGCCATTCGTTTTCGGCGAATACGGAATATACATTTAATACAGCAGCTAATAGTAAAGATAATATTATTTTTCTCATATTAAATTCCCTCCTAATTTAGTATCTAACTTATTCTTTTTGAATTAAATATTTTAAACTGAATTTTATCAGATTTTATTGCTTTAAACACTTCCGCTGTATACAAAGCGTCATAGTAAGCGTTATGATAAAGTTCATTTGTTTTTATATTAAGCATATCAACAGCGTTTTTTAAACCAATTACTCCGCCTTTATTATAGTGAAGATATTCTGTGGCTATATTTTGAATATCAATATATTTTATTATTACTGGCGGAGTTATAATGTTATAATATGTTAAGTTTCTGTATAACGCCCGTATGTCACTGTTTCCCCAAGTACATATAATTGGTGTGGTTTGTGAGTCTTTTCTCATAAATTCGACAAAATCAGCATATACATCAGCGAATGAATGACAGTTTGTAAAGTTTTCATTAACAAGACCCGTTATTTTATGAACATGAGGGTGAATTTCTTTATATATTTGGGGTTTTACTAGTTTGTTGAAAGAATCTGTTATTTTTAATTTGTCATTAAGTTTTACAGCGCCTATTTGTATTATCTCAAAACGGCAATTAGGATTGGGAATTCCTTTTGTATTATTTACAAAATCATATGATTGATTAAATTCAAGGTCTAACACGATATACATAATTAATGCTCCTAACATAACAATAATAATACAAATTTAGTTTAACATATATTTAGTTCGTTTACAAGAATTAAATTAAGGCAATACTGCATAATTAATATTTTGTGGCTTTGGCTGATATTTTCCAAGGCTGTATTGAATTATGCGGTATTGCCTATATTATAGGTGTGAAAAATATGATATAAATATCTTTACAAATTTAAATATTAATGTGTATAATAAATATGTACAATGTAGAAAATATTATGAAAAAAATTTTTATCTGAAACTGCGGTATTGCCTTAAAATAATAAAAGAAAGAGGAGATTTATGAAACTTAAAGATTTTTTTTCTAAATACAATAAAGTTGCTGTTGGATTTTCTGGAGGGGTTGACTCATCATATCTTTTGTATGCCGCAAAAAAGTATTGTGCTGATATTAAAGCATACTATGTAAAAACTCAATTTCAGCCGGAATTTGAATTTGAAGACGCTAAAAAAATCGCTAAAGAAATAGGTGTTGATATTATAATAGTTAATTATGATATTCTGCGGCATAATAATATAAGAGATAATAATTTAAACAGATGTTATTATTGTAAAAGAATTATATTTGAGATTATAAAAGAATATGCCGAAAAAGATGGATATACAGCAATTATTGAAGGAACAAATGCTTCTGATGATATTTCTGACAGACCAGGGTTTAAGGCTATTTCTGAACTTAATATAAAATCCCCTTTGCGTGATTGCGGGCTTACCAAAGAAAATATCAGGAAATTTTTGAAGGACGCTGGACTTTTTATTTGGAATAAGGAGGCGTACGCCTGTCTTGCTACTCGTGTTAATACAAATAATGAAATTACAGATGATATGCTTATTAAAATAGAAAAAGCTGAAAGTATTTTGAAAAATATGGATTTTCATAATTTTAGAGCAAGAATATATTATAACGCTCTTAAGCTGCAATTTAAAGAAAATGAAATAGAAAAAGCATTTAAACAAAGAGTTAAAATTTGTGATGAATTGAAAGAATTTTTTGATGATATAGTTCTGGATTTAAAAAGCAGATAAATCAGACTGGACACAGTAAAATAAATATTGGAGGTAAATAATTATGAAAATTTTATACATAGAATGTAATATGGGCGCGGCAGGTGATATGCTTATGTCAGCGCTTTTAGAGCTTCATCCTAATCAGGAAGATTTTATAAAAAGATTAAATTCCCTTAATATTCCAAATATCTGCGTTGAAAAAGAAACAGATAAAAAATGCGGTATTATTGGAACACATATAAAAGTTACCGTGGGAGGTATTGAGGAAAACGAACATATACATAGTCATAATTATAGTCATATACACAATAGTCTTAATGATATTGAACATATTATAAATCATTTGGATTTATCTGAAAATATACGTGAAGATGTAAAAAACGTCTATAAAATTATTGCGGAAGCGGAAGGAAATGTTCATAATTGTGAAATGAATAATATTCATTTTCACGAGGTTGGTACAATGGACGCTGTAGCCGACATTGTGGGGGTTTGTATGCTTATTGATGAACTTGGGGCTGATAAAATTTTTGCTTCACCTGTTAATGTTGGAAGCGGTCAAGTTAAATGCGCTCATGGTATATTGCCTGTTCCTGCTCCGGCAACCGCTTGTATTTTAAGAAATGTTCCGATTTACAGCAACAATATAAAAGGAGAGCTTTGTACTCCTACTGGCGCGGCGTTGCTGAAATATTTTGTATCTGAATTTAGGGAAATTCCTGTTATGAAGGTAAATAAAATTGGTTATGGTTTAGGGTCAAAAGATTTTGAGACAGCTAATTGCGTTAGAATTTTTATTGGAGAAACAGATGATAGTATGGATAGTGTCACGGAACTTATGTGCAATCTTGATGATATGACTGGGGAAAGGATAGGATTTGCTGTGGACAGACTTTTTGAGGCTGGCGCTTTAGATGTGTTTACCGTTCCTATTGGTATGAAGAAAGGAAGACCAGGTATTTTATTAACGTGTATATGCAAGAAATATGACAAAGAAAAAATGATTAATCTTATATTTAAATATACATCTACAATAGGAGTCAGAGAAAATTTATTGAACCGATATATTCTTGACAGAGATGAAAAAATTATGCAAACAAAATATGGCGCTGTTAAGGTTAAAGTATCAAACGGTTATGGTGTGAGAAAAATAAAAGTGGAATATGATGAGCTTGAGAGAATTGCTAAAGAGAATGACATTGATATTTCTGATATTGAATTAAAATAATCTGTTTTGAGGCCTTAGCCTTTATAGTAATTACACTTTAAAAGTTACAAAAAAATCATTTTACTTGCACGGGCTGCGAATTGCTTCGCAATTCGCTTATCGCCCAGCAATGCTTACCCACTCGTAAAATATTTTTTTGTTATAATTTAAGGCAATACCGCATAATTCGATAAAACAGATTTTAAATAATATTTTTCAGTACAAGGAAAAGGCTTGCAAACATAGTCGGAGCCTATGCTAAGAGACTTTAACACAGTAATGGAAAATATCAGCAAAATCTGTGAAATCATAATTGAGCGGTATTGCCTTAAATGTAATTACTATAAATTAGAGAAATATCTGAGTGTAAATATTTTTGCTATATATCTGGAACTTTTTAACCTTGGAAAGATTATTCAAAATGAAAATAATAATTCTTTCATAGAAATCAAAAATCCATATGTTTTTATTATGGTATAATTAGGTGGTTAATAAATTTTACCAAAGAGGAAACTTATGGACTTATTTATAACGTAATTGTTGTAAACTAATTAAGTTATGACAGTAACAAATATTTATGTATTAGACTTCTTTTGAAACTTCACACCGATTCTAATATCATTAGAAAAAAATATTTTCTTCAATATTTCTTAACGCTTTTGGCGTTTAAAAAACAAAACGCATTTCGATAAAACATTGAAGAAAATATTTTTTTGTCGAATTGATGTAAATTTATAGTTTTGAGAGAAGTATATTACTGTTTCAAATTAATAATGACCTTTTTATTAATACTGTCATAATTAATATTGAGAATACTTTCTAAATCCCTCAGTCTGATATAATTCTCATTTGATTTTAAAATTTTATGTATGGGAATATTTTTTCCGGCAATAGTCATAGTGTCATTTTTAACAGAAACTCCAAAAGAGGGAACCTTGCTTTTTTTATTATAGCCAACGTCAAAACCCGCTTGTTTCATATCAGACAGGCATATAAAATTCTTACCGTCTTTCAGAATACGATTCACAGTATATTCCTTTCCATTTACGTTTAGTTTTATTTTTTCAATCATTTCATTTTCCTCCTTGTTGTCAAATTTAATATTATTATTGACAAGACTATATTTAAAATTCTCCCAAGCTTTTATATCAGTAACAAAAGGGGCAGGGCAGATTTTATGGGTAACATCATAATGACGCAGAATTTTATCCAAGGTGATGTTATATTTTTTCATAAGACGTCTTATAAGCCATACAGCTTTGTTAAGCGTGTTATCTTTAAAATAGTATTTACCTTTATTATCGATTCTGCTGCAAAGTTCAACTCCTATACTGTTATTATTTCTGCAAAAAGAATGATAATATTTGTTTGCTCCGCAGTGCCAGGCAGTATTGGCTTCATTAACAGATTGATATATTTCATTTTCATCAACAAAATAATGAGCTGAAGCGTTTCTGTTTGTACCCTGAAAATAATTACAATTGCCTTTAGCGGTATCACCATTATTGGCGGTAAAATGAATAACAATATATTTTATAGGAGAAATTCTTCCTTTTGTATAGTTGCTTATATCAGCAAATTTACTTTTTATATCCATTATTATTTATCCTCCTTGTTATTTTCTGTAATGTTACTAAAAATGCTTTTTAATTTTTTTATAATAACGGTGCCTATGCTGAATTTAATTTTTTCGGCAATCTCCGTAGTACCATCGGGAAGATTGTTATTGATTTTGGCGTAATTCTCAATAATACTTGCGATCTCGCAGGCGCCAAAGTAAAAAATTCCTATATATTCTAAAAATGTAATCTCAAATGTTGTGTCAAGAAGATATAACATACCCACAAATATTAATTCAATAATTTTTCCGATAAATCCCCATCTTGCCGCACTGGATTTCCATTTATGTGATTTTTTAGCTTTGACCAATCCGAAGGCGGTATCAATTATCATAAGAGCGATAAGTACAAGTATATATTTAAAACTTACTCCAATTAATACAATTCCCGAAGCAATAAGAGAACTCATAAAAAGCTTAAATGACTCAATAGTTCCATCAAACATAAAATTTTCCTCCTCTATCTTTTTTATATTATTTTTTATAGTGATTACACTTTAAGGGTTACAAAAAAATCATTTTACTTGCACGGGCTGCAAATTGCTTCGCAATTCGCTTATCGCTCAGCAGTGCTCACGCACTCGTAAAATATTTTTTTGTTATAATTTAAGTGTAAGTAATTACTATACAATAAAAAAAGACGCCCATAAAAGCATCTTTCAGCGTGTCGAAAGTCGATATACTTGCAAGAAACGATTGCGTTTCTTGCAGTGTAACAGAGGAATAAACAGATAAGTTCCAGCAGATTTTTTCAAAATCCTTGAAACTTCCTGTTTTCCTCAAGCAGGCAAAGCCTGCGGCGTTTCCGCAAGTTTAAGCGGTTGAAAAGTTCATAAATTTTTGTGATTTTAAGTTTTTCAACAGTCTGAGAATTTTTTCATATTCCCGAAAATAAAACTTTTTTATTCATTATCCGAAGAAATAAAGTCCTCAATAGTATCATAAATATG
>CAOJPS010000086.1 GCA_948441255.1 uncultured Eubacteriaceae bacterium
CTGCCACATCGTAAATAAACCCGATCTGATATTTATCCAGCGTTTCTTTACTTGAAAGGCAATCGGCAAGAAACACCGTATCATCTGGCGTTCTGAAACCCACCATATCAAAAAAGTGACCTTTCAACGGTATTATCTCAATTTCTTTTGGAAAACTTTCATCTGAAAAATCCGTAACAACACTTGGTTTTGCAAGTAGGAATTTATGCCTTAAATCCTTGCAGGGATATCCGCCGTACAGAAATGACGATTCTAAAATTGGATGTTCAGTAAACGCCTTTTCAATTCCGCATGAAAAAACCTTGCAGCCCGTCTGTTGCTGCAAATACTGATTTCCGCCGATATGGTCTGCATTGGAATGCGTGTTCAGAATACCTAAGAGATTCCAGTTCTTTTCATCTAAAATCCTACGAACTTTTTTAGCTGCGTCTTTATCATTACCGCTGTCGATGAGATACACCTCTTTATCATTTACTTGATAGATGCCAATCTTTGCAGGGCAGTTGATATAATAGCTTTTTTCTCCCACTTGATTTAATTCATACATAAAAATTCTCCTCAATAAAAAATCGTATTATAGACGCAGCAAAGTCCGTCATAATTATTCTGATAACTGTGAGTGACATTTGCCGAAAAGCGTATTGCCTGCTTTTCCGACAACGTGACTTTCTCTCCGTTTATAACCATATCAAGCCTGCCGCTTATAACATAGACCGTTTCCTCAACATTGTCATTGTGCTTATCCGAAGTGTGGATACAGCTCGGATCAAACTCAATATAAAATGCCTCAAAATTCCGTATTGGATCATATGAAAAGAGCGTGTATGCTCTCATAGCGCCGTTTTCAGCCAATACTGCATTTTGTTCTGAGAGATCAACTACAGAATACTTTGTCTTTTCCTCCTGCAAAATTGATGACAAAGGCACCTTCAGACCTGTTGCAATCTTCCAGAGCGTAGTGATAGTCGGTGAGGACTGCCCTCGCTCAATCTGTCCGAGCATTGGCTTGCTCACACCTGTCATTTCCGCAGCTTCATCTAAAGACAGTTCACGGTTCTGACGGATATTTTTAAGGTGTTTTCCTATATTAAAATTTTCCATTTTTCACCCTCTATTATACTATAACATACTTAATTATATTATAGCATACGATTTGTGCAAAGTCAAGCAAGGCGAACGTATATACGAATTCAAACCATAGGATAAAATCCCCATCCATCCTCACTCAATTAAATTAATAAATCGATAACTATTTTTTATATCGTTGATTTTATTCTTCTTTAGAGTTAATATGTGAGACTACCAAAGGAGGAATAGTTTATGAAAGAAATCCATATATCAATTTTTAATCCCGATAATTTACAGCTTAATGAGCTGTATTACAAATTAAATCAGTATACTGCCAAAGTTACTGCTGATTTATTTGAACCAAATATGTACTTTCATGTTGATGGCAAAGACATATTTGGCGAAAAATTAGAACTGCAATGTCTACTATATGATACAGTTATTACCCACACTTTTCCGAATATATCTATTGAAAACTTATATGTTTGTATTACGATTATCTTATCTCTGATCCGCTTGAAAGAATTGAACAAAGAAGAAGATATGATATGTTTTGCAATTTACAAACAGAACGATGGCAATGCAACACTAACAGCCTATTACCCTTATATATAAATCACTTTTGGGAACTGTATTTAGAGGCTTCCCTCTTTACAGTTCCATTTCTGTCTTTCGCAATATTTATCCATTTATTTTCTATACATCAATCCTGTCAACCACAATAATTCTGTCTACACAACCCTATAATATATCCATTCTGTCAACTCAACTATGCCATTCGATATGTTCCCTAAGCCTTAATTTCAAAGGGATTTGACAGGATTGAAAACGCCGTAAAATCGCACTTAAATGCCACAAATCCCTTGAAATCAATGCCTTTTTACACACCTACTTTTCCACCCTTGACATCAACACGACACACTCCACATGATAAGTTCGTGGAAACATATCAACGCATTTAATTTTTTCGACTACATAATTATTATCTAAAAATACTTGTAAATCTTTAATCATAGAAGAAGCCTTACAAGATACATATACAATTTTTTCGGCTTTAAATTCGATAATTTTAAGAATAGCTTTAGGATGAATACCTTCTCTTGGAGGGTCAAGAATTATTAAATCAGGATTTTCATTGATATTATCAATAATTTTTAAGACATCACCCGCAATAAATTTACAATTATTTATATTGTTTATTTTAGCGTTAATCTTAGCAGCTTCAATGGCTTCATCAATAAGTTCAATACCAATAACTTTATTTGCTTTTTCAGCCATAATTTGAGCTATAGTTCCTGTCCCACAGTATAAATCAAAAACAGTTTTATCGCTTAAATCTCCAGCAAAATCTTTTATAGTAGAATAAAGTATTTCGGCGCATTTTGAATTTGTTTGAAAAAATGAAAAAACAGATATTTTAAAATCAAGACCAAGAAGTTTTTCCATAAAATAATCTCTGCCGTATAATATTTTAATTTCATCAGCTTTAACAATATCAGCGATAGATTCATTTATAGTATGAAGAAAACCTGTCAATTTCCCGTTAAAATTTATATTAATAAGCTCATCTTTCAATTTTTCAATATTAGACTTTAATTCATTTGTTGTAACAAGATTTATAAGTATTTCACCAGTAAAAAAAGCTTTCCTTACAAGAAGATGTCTAAGTGCGCCTGTTCTTTTTGTTTTGTGGTAAAATGTATCTGATGAGTTTTTAAAAAAATTCTTTACACAAACAACTATTTTTCTAATATCTTCGTCAATAATTAAACAATTATCTGCATCACAGACTTCATAATAGCTTTTTCTTTTTCGCATACCTAAAGAAAGTTCTCCGTCAACACAAGTATCTCCAAAAGAAAATTCCATTTTATTTCTGTATTCATTAATATTAGGACTGCTTTGTATTCCTAAAAATTCATAATTTCCAAGATTCAATTGAGTTAAAAGCTTTAAAACATTTTTTTCTTTAAATTCAAGTTCTTTTTCATAAGAAATATTTCTATAAGTACAGCCACCGCATATACCAAATTTATTACAATCAGATTCAATTTCATAAGGAGCTTTTTGAATAATTTCTAAAAGTCTTCCTTCAAATTTTTGTTTTTTCTTTTTCAAATTAACTTTTATACTTTGACCAGGAATGGTATTTTTGACAAAGATTTTTTTATCATCCAAAAATCCAATTCCTTTGTTAGGGAATTCAATATCTTCAATCAATATATTTTCAGTAATATTTTTTTTTGACATTATTTTATCTCCTATAGAGAAACAATAAAAGAGTAAATAAACTATCTAAGTAAAACTTGATACTTTAAGGAATTATTTTATTGTTTTACGTTAAAATTTTTTTTAATTGCTATAATAATTTATATAAATTTTTAGCTACCAAAAGAGTAATATTTATATATAAATATTACTTTTTTAATTTTGTATGGATATTTCTTATTGTTTTCTTCTTTTTAGCTGTTTTATTAACAGTTTGTGTATTATCACTTTTAGAATAAAATTTTTCACTTTTTCTTGGTCTTATTAAACAATGTTTCTCAAAACCAATTAAATCGTCACGTCCTGCCTTTTTTAAAGCTTCAAAAACAAGTTCATAATTTCTTGGAAGTTTATATTGAATCAAAGCCCTCTGCATAGCTTTTTCGTGAGGTGTTTTTGGAACATATACATTTTTCATTGTTCTAGGGTCAATTTCAGTATGATACATACAAGTTGACAAAGTTCCTGGAGTAGGGTAAAAATCCTGTACTTGCTCAGGCATATATCCCAAATCTCTTAAATATTCAGCAAGTTCTATCGCGGCATTTAAGTCACTTCCAGGGTGACTGCTCATAAGATAAGGAACAAGATATTGTTCTTTTCCAATTTTTTTGTTTATATCATAATATTTTTTTACAAACCGTTCATAAATATCTTTTCCTGGTTTGCCCATTTTTTCAAGAACTTTAGGAGAAATATGTTCTGGGGCAACTTTAAGCTGACCGCTTATATGATGTTTACAAAGTTCGTAAAAAAATTCTTCATCTTTATCATAAATAAGATAATCATATCTTATTCCTGAACGTACAAATACTTTTTTCACTGTTGGTATTTCCCTAATTTTTTTTAAAAGACTAGTATAATCTTTGTGGTCAATTTTTAAATTTTTACAGGCAGACGGGAAAAGACATTGTCTTTCTTTACACGCGCCTTTGACCATTTGTTTATCGCAGGCGGGTCCTCTAAAATTAGCTGTAGGTCCTCCAACATCGTGAATATATCCTTTAAAATCAGGCTCCCAAATAATTTTATTTGCTTCATTTAAAATTGATTGGTGACTTCTTGCTTGTACAATCCTCCCTTGATGAAAAGCTAAAGCACAAAAATTACAGTTTCCAAAACAACCTCTGTTTGAGATAATACTGAATTTAACTTCTTCAATGGCAGGTACTCCGCCTTTTTCATTATACATAGGGTGATAGTTTCTCATATATCCTAATGAATAAGAATTGTCAAATTCTGCGGTGGAAAGAGGTAAAGATGGTATATTTTGTACTACAAATGTATTTTCGTAAGGTTCAACAAGTATTTTTGATGTAATTGCGTCAGTATTTTCATATTGAATAAGAAAACTTTTGGCATAAATTTTTTTATCACTCTTAGAAAGTTTATAATCGGGCAGCATAATGAATTCATCATAAATGTTTTCAAGATTTTTTGTTTTGTACACTGTTCCCCGAACATAAGTTATTTCATTTATTGGTATACCGCTATCAAGGCTTTCCGCAAGTTCTATAATTTGATGTTCTCCCATACCATACATAAGAATATCGGCCTGAGAATCAAGTAAGATTGAACGTCTTACAGAATTATCCCAATAATCATAATGCGAAAGGCGCCTAAGACTTGCTTCAAGTCCGCCAATCATAATGGGAACATTTTTATAAAGTTCTCTGATTTTCTGACAATATACTATAGTTGCTCTGTCAGGCCGAAGTCCCATAACCCCAGCCGGAGAGTAGATGTCTTTTTGCCGTCTTTTTTTTGCGACACTATAATGATTTACCATAGAATCAATATTTCCGCCGGTCACAAGAAAAGAAAGCCTTGGTTTTCCAAAGACATTAAAACTATCTTTATTTTTCCAGTCGGGTTGAGGAATAATTCCAATCTTAAATCCGTGACTTTCAAGAAGTCTTGATATAATTGCTGCTCCAAATGATGGGTGGTCTATATAGGCGTCACCTGTTACCAGAACGAAATCAAGTTCATTCCAGCCTCTTTTAATCATATCATCTTTACAAACAGGTAAAAAATCCACTTTAAACTTCCTCCTATGTAAACTTTGGATTATATTCTCCAGCTTGATAAATATTTATTTTTCATTCTTCCTTTTTGCACCTTTCCCCAGCCAAGAGGAAAGCCATCAACACAAACAAGGTTCCAGCCTTCGTTGGAATCAACTGTAAAAGATTCGCCTTTTAAATATCTCATAAGCATAGGATTATCAAGTGAAAAGTCAATAGTATACTTAACGTTCTCTTTTTTTAATCCCATAGCAAAACATTGAGATGGTTCAAATCTTTTTGTTTTGATATCTCCTATATAAAATCCGCTTCGCATAATTCTCAAACCTGACAAGTCAATTCCTAATGGTATTTTCATAAGAGATTTACCGTGCAGCGCAAGATTTTCAGATATAGTTATATTCATAAATTTACCCATAAAATCATAATAATCATTAAGATATTTTTCATCAACAGGCTTTATTTTAGTTATACTTCTTTTATTGTCGATACCTTTCTTTTTTAACAAAGCAAGGAAATGACCCTCTCCCTTTATTTTATATGGCCATAGTCTTCCGCATTTTATAAGGTCCTTCTTTCCATTATCAACCCATTCACTTCTTCCGTTATCAAAACCATAGTTTTTATCTACTTCAAGAAGTTCAAAATCATCATTTAAATTAAGAAATTCATTAATCATACCTTCATTTTCATCAGGAGCAAACGTACAGGTTGAATATGCTATAACACCGCCGCCGCAAAGCATTTTAGCGGCGTTTTTTAAAATATTCCTTTGAAGAGAACAGCAAAAATCTGTTTTATGTTCTTCCCAACCTTTAATTGCGTCAGGGTCTTTACGAAACATACCTTCACCTGAGCACGGAGCATCTACAATAATTTTATTAAAGAATCCTTCAAATCTTTCTGAAAGGCGTTCAGGCGTTTCGTTTGTAACAACAGCGTTTGTAATACCAGCTGCCTCAATATTGCGAATAAGAGCTTTACATCTTGTGGCACTTATATCATTACTTACAAGGATACCTGTGTTTTTAAGTTTTGCTCCAACTTGTGTACTTTTTCCGCCAGGAGCGGCACAAATATCAAGAACTTTGTCTTCTGGTTCAATTTCAATTAAAGAACCTGTCGACATTGCGCTTGGTTCTTGGATATAGTAAAGTCCAGCATTGTAGTAAGGGTGTTTTGAGGGTCTATTATTATCTGAATAATAAAAACCTTCTTTACACCATTTAACATTTTCAAGGCAAAAACCAAGACGTTTTTTTAATTCTGCTGGTGTAATTTTAAGAGTATTTGTTCTAAGACCATAATATCTTTTCTCATCAAAGCTTTTTAAATAATCTTTATATTCATCTCCAAGAAGGTTTTTCATTTTGATTTCATAACTTTTGGGTAAATTCATAACCAATAAATCCTTTCACATTATCAATGTTTTTTCAACATAGACATTGTTTTTTCAAATACTTCTAAAAATCGCTTAAAATCTTCACTTTGATGTGCAAAACTTATAAATATGGCTTCAAATTGTGACGGAGCTATGTAAATGCCGTTATCCAACATACAATTAAAATATTCATTAAAAATCTTTTCATCGCTTTGAATGGCTGTCTTAAAGGAATTAACTTTATTTTTAGTAAAGAATACAGATATAAGTGAGCCTATCTGATTAATCTTAGCATCAATTTTATATTTATCAACAATCTTTCTCATTTCATTAGCTATATAATCTGAATTCATTGAAACTGTTTTTAAAATATCCCTGTTTTTATTCAAAACCATAAGCTGTTCATATCCTGCCGCCATAGCAATAGGATTGCCTGATAAAGTTCCTGCTTGATAAACATTTCCAACTGGAGAAATATGTTCCATAATTTTTCGTTTTCCACAGTATGCTCCAACAGGCATACCGCCTCCTATAATTTTTCCGAAAATAACAATATCAGCATTAACACCAAAATATTCTTGAGCGCCACCAAGAGCAAGTCTAAAACCTGTAATAACCTCATCAAAAATAAGGAGAGCGTTATATTTATCACAAAAATTTCTCAGTCCCTCAAGAAAACCATCTTCAGGTGGTATGACTCCCATATTGGCAGCAACAGGCTCAACAATAATACAGGCAATATCGTTTTTATTTTTCTTAAATAATTCTTCAACACTTTCTAAATTGTTGTATTGGGCAATTAATGTGTGTTCAGCAATTTCCTTTATTACTCCAGCAGAGTTTGGCTCACCTTCTGTTAATGCTCCAGAACCTGCCTTAACAAGCATAGGATCGCTATGTCCATGATAACACCCTTCAAATTTTATAATTTTACTTTTACCTGTAACACCTCTAGCAAGACGCAAAGCACTCATAACAGCCTCTGTTCCACTGTTTACCATTCTAATCATCTCAATATTTGGAACAATTTCACAGATAAGTTCCGCAATAAGGACTTCTATTTCTGTAGGAGCGCCAAAGCTTAAACCGTAGATAGCAGAATTTTTAACAGAATCAATAATATCATTATAGGAATGACCTAAAATTATAGGTCCCCAAGAATTAACAAAATCTATATACTCGTTATCGTCAACATCATAAATTTTTGAGCCAACAGCCTTTTTTATGAATAAAGGAGTTCTTCCAACATTTCTATAAGCTCTAACAGGACTGTTTACTCCACCAGGTATAACTTTTTTAGCTCTTTCAAATAATTCATCTGATAAACTCATAAATGTCTCCTTTCAGCATATAACAAATTTATTTTTATTTCTTATATAGTGAAAGACTTTGAATAACGGTAAAAAAATATTTTACGTCCGCTTGCGGCAAAAGTCGATAAGCGAATTGTGAAGCGCTTCGCAGACTTTTGAGTAAAATAAATTTTTTACTTCTTTTTAAGTTCTTTCACTATAGTAATTACAGTTTAAAAGTTACAAAAAAATTATTTTACTTGTATGGGCTGTAAATTGCTCCGCAATTCGCTTGCCGCCCAGCAGTGCTTACGCACTCGTAAAATATTTTTTTGTTACAATTTAAGTGTAATTACTATAATTTAATACGGTTTTTTTATACTTCTATAAAGATAAGTTTTCCCACTCATTATACAGTTCAGTAAGAATTTTTTCAAGTTTACTTTTTTGGTCAAATATTTCTTTTGATTTTTGTGCGTCTGTATAAACTTCTTTTGTTTCAAGAAGTTTGTCTAAACGTGAGATTTCAGTTTCTGTTTCTTCTATATTACCTTCAATTTTTTTTATTTTATTTTCAATTTTGCGTTTCATAGCAAGTTCTTCTTTTTGTTTTTGCCAGCTAATTTTTGTTTCAGAATCTGTTTCAGGTAATTTTTCAGTTATTATATTTTCTTTTTTTTCAGAAAATTTTTTCATCATATAATAATCATAATTTCCCTCATATACAATAGCTTTATCGAAACTTAATTCGATTATTTTCAATGCTGTGTTGTTTATAAAATAACGGTCGTGAGAAATATAAAGGCAGGTTCCCTCATAATTTCGCAACGCTTCCTCAAGGATTTCTTTTGAATTTATATCAAGGTGGTTTGTTGGTTCGTCAAGAATTAAGAAATTGGCGTTTGAGAGCATTATTTTAGAGAGTGCCACACGGCCTTTTTCTCCTCCGCTTAAAGATTTAATTTCTTTATTAACGTCATCTCCTGTAAATACAAATGAAGCAAGAGTATTTCTTATTTCAAGATTTGTCAATTTAGGGAATGAATCGGAAATTTCGTTAAAAATAGTTTTATCATTACTAATTCCCTGATGTTCTTGGTCATAATAACCAATATTTATATTTGCTCCAAATTTTATTTTTCCATCGGTTTGTTCTAACTTATTTAGAATTATTTTTATCAGTGTTGTTTTTCCAACACCGTTTGGGCCTATTAAAGCCACTTTATCTCCTTTTTTTATTTCAAATGAAATATTTTTAAAAAGCTGTTTATCATCAAAATCTTTTTTTAAATTAATAACAGAAAGAACATCATATCCGCTTTCTACTTTGGGTTTTAGAGATATTCTTATTTTATCAGGTAAATTTTCAGGCTTTTTTAAAATCTCCATTTTATTTAAGGCTTTTTCACGGCTTTCAGCTCGTTTTATTGATTTTTCACGGTTAAAAGAACGAAGTTTCCATATTACTTCTTCCTGATGTTTTATTTCTTTTTGCTGAGAAATATAATGGTTTAACTCAATTTGTCGTTTTATTGCTTTTTGATTAGCGTAAAAACTATAACTGCCATTATAAATAGTCGCTTTTTTGTTTTCAATTTCTATTATTTTAGTTGTTGTTTTATCAATAAAATATCTGTCGTGAGTTATTATTATTACAGTATTTTTGTAATTCCTTATAAAATCTTCAAGCCAGCGAATTGAATCTAAATCAAGATGATTTGTAGGCTCGTCCAGCAAAAGTATATCGGGAGATGAGAGCAGAAGTTTTCCTAAAGCAACTCTTGTTTTTTGTCCGCCGGAAAGGTGGTTTATAGGTAAATCAGCTTCTTGTGAGGTAAATCCAAGACCATTTATTATTCCTCGTATTCTGCTTTTATATTCATAACCATTATTTTTTTCCAATTCTGAGGAAAGATATGAATATCTTTTCATTAAAGAATCTAACTCAGAACCTTTTGTGATACTCATTAATGCTTCTGTTTTTGACATTTCTGCTTCAATTGAGATTATATCATCAAATACTGTTAAAAGTTCATTATAGATTGTTTTTTCGCTGTCAATTTGAAGATTTTGAGCAAAATAACCGATTTTTATATCTTTTGGTATTATCACTGTACCGCTGTCACAGGATATTTCTCCTGTAATTATTTTAAAAAGTGTTGATTTACCGGCACCATTTACGCCTACTATAGCTACTTTTTCTTTTTCGTTTATTATAAAAGAAATATCTTCAAGTATTGTATCAACACCATAAGATTTTTTTATATTATTACAAGATAGGATCATTATTAAACCTCCGTAAAACTTATATGATATATTTTACCAAAAAAGTTATAACTTTAAAAGAGGAAAGATTGACAAAAATTAAATTATAATGTTATACTTCTATATATAATTATGTTAAAGGCTTGTCGGTTGTAGTGAATAGACAAATTTTTGACATAAAACAATAAGGCGGTTATTTTGATATGTTAATGTGAGTTCGATGAAAAATTACAGTGAAACTCAGCGAAACGTAGTTTCGCA
>CAOJPS010000087.1 GCA_948441255.1 uncultured Eubacteriaceae bacterium
GGAAACACCGCACAAAGGATATTAAAAATAATTTTTTAATTTGTCGGTGTTTCCTTAAATAGGCTATGAGGTGTTTTAAATGAAAATTTCTGATTATTTAAAAACAAATATTTTAATAACAGACGGGGCTATGGGAACTTACTATTCTGAAATTACCGATAAATTGCCAAGAGACTGTGCTCTTGCCAATATATATGAGCCTGATATTATTGAGAAAATTCATAAAGATTATATTGAAGCGGGTTCGAGGATTATAAGAACAAATACTTTTTCCGCTAATACATATACGCTTGAAAAAAATATTGATTTTGTAAAAAAGGTTATTTCCGCCGGCTGTCAGATTGCGAAAAAAGCTGTTTTGGGAAAAGACGTGTTTGTTGGAGCGAGTATAGGTCCTATTCCTGATGGGGATACGGAAACAGACCATACAAAAGAGTATTTTGAGATAATTGATGTTTTTATGTCATATAAAGTTGATATTTTTGTCTTTGAAACTTTTTATAGCCTTGACTATGTGAAAAAGATTGCGGAGTATATTAAACTAAAAAATAATAACGCTTTTGTTATTTTTCAGTTTTCTGTTAATGATACGGGAATTACAAAAAAATCTTTAAGCCTTAACAGAATTATTTCTGAACTTAAGGACTTTAAAGAGATAGACGCTATTGGATTTAACTGCGGTGTTGGACCTTTGCATATGTTCAATATAATTAAAAAGCTTCCTGGGCTTGAGGGAAAATTTATATCTGCCCTTCCTAACGCTGGATATCCTGAAGTGATTGACAATAAGGTTGAGTATGTTATGAATCCTAAATATTTCGCTAAAATGTGCGGAAAGATTATTTCACAAAATGTTAGAATTGTGGGTGGATGCTGTGGAACTACTCCGGAGCATATTAGGCTTTTAAAGGATATTGTTTCGCGTATTCCTCATAAAATTTCTTCGGACGGTGTTTTTAAGAAAGAGGAAAATAAAAAAATGGATATATCAGTTAAAAACGGTTTTCATAGAAAACTTGAGAAAAATGAGTTTATTGTCGCCGTTGAACTTGACCCGCCTTTTAAAGTTTCTGTTGACAGGCTTATTATGGGGGCGGAAGCTCTTAAAAAAAGCGGTGTTGACATAATTACTATTGCCGATTCCCCTATGGGAAAATCAAGGGCAGATTCTATGATTATTTCGTCAAAGATAAGAAGAGAGGCGGGCATTGAGGTTTTGCCGCATATATGCTGCCGTGACAGAAACAGTATTTCTCTCAGGTCTTCTGTTTTGGCAGCATATATTGAGGGAATAAGAAATTTTCTTGTTGTTACGGGTGACCCTGTTCCTGGAGAACTGAGAGGAAGCGTTAAAGGTGTTTTTGATTTGAACTCATATTCCCTTATAAGTATGATTGGTGAAATGAATCGGGATACTTTTGAAAATGAGAATGTTAAAATAGGCGCCGCTGTTAATTTTAATGTTAAAAACAAGGAATTTGAATATGGCAGACTTTTGAGAAAGGCGGAATGCGGAGCGGAGTTTTTTCTTACTCAGCCTATTTTTTCGGAAGATACTATAGATTTTATAAAATATTTGCCGAAAAAAAGAGAATTTAAAATTCTTGGCGGAATTATGCCGATTGTTTCTTACAGAAATGCTCAGTTTATTAATAATGAACTCCCAGGGATTACTATTCCTGACAAGTATGTTTCGGAATTTTTGCCGGATATGGATAGAGAGAAAGCTCAAAAAGTTGGCGTGGAAATTGCTGTTGAGATTGCGGGAAAGATAAAGGATTATGTTGATGGGTTTTACATTAAGGCACCTTTTAACAGATATGAAATGGTGGCGGAGATTTTAAACAATTTATAAAGTTTAAAAAACTTTGCGGCACTGCTTGAAAGAAAGAAACAAAGAACTTTTACGCGAAACTACGTTTCGCTTTATGGGTCAAGGGACCGGTCCCTCGCAGGGTGTGGGACAGTGTCACACGGTCTTAACTATCAGTTGAAAAATTTATGAATTTTTGTGATTTTAGGTTTTTTGACACTAAAAAAAGGCTGATTGTTCAGCCTTTTTTTAAAAGTTTAAGTTATCTATAAAATATTTTTGAAATGTTTCCGTTTCGGCTAAATTTACCGAAACGGTTTTTGTTATAAATTTTTCGTAATCGTTTTTTTCAGAGGTGTGAATTTTGGAAAGCCCTCCAAGAGAGGTGTTTCCGCATAGGCTGATTTTTTCTGAAAAGTTCTTTGGCAGCATTTTTATTTTAAAGGCGTTTTCTATATTTAAATAAAAGCCAAAACCGCCGCCTATAAATATTTTTTCTATTTCCGGCGCTGTTGTGCCAGCATAATCTAGTATACATTGTATTCCGGATATTATGGCGCTTTTGGCAAGCTGTATTTGTCGTATGTCATTTTGTGTTAAAAATATTTTATCCGCTATTTTTACTCCTGAGGAAAAATATTTATCTGATAATAGTCCGGTTTTGTCTATTATTTTATTTTCTAAAAGTTCTGCCGTTAAATCTATTAGGGCTGAACCGCATATTCCAATTGGCGGAAAATTGTTTATTGTTGTATACTCAAATGAATTGTCTTTTAAATGGATTGAGTTTATCGCTCCGTTTATTCCGCCGACACCGCAGGAAATTGAGCCTCCCTCAAAGGCTGGTCCTGCCGCTACGGAAGAAACATAAAGCTTTCCTTTTGAATTTAATACTATTTCCCCATTTGTTCCTATGTCTATGAAAAGACTGTTGTTTTCTTTATCCATATTTAGAAAATATGCTCCTGATACTATGTCGCCTCCTACAAAGGCGTGAATACACGGAAGAATTGTTATTTGTGCTGAAAACGGGAAGTTTTTTCCAAAAAATTCAAGAGAATTTTGACTGAATGTATCTTTGGCATTGTTTTCAAAAGGATATGTTCCTAGTCCTCGGCAGTCCATATTTCTTAGAAAATATGTCATTGTTGTGTTTCCGGCAATATAAATATTTTGCGGAATAATATCTTTAAAGTCTTTCAGCAATTCTGTTATTCCTTTTTTTAGGTCATTTTTTAATATGCCGCATAGCTGGGAAAAACCTCCGAAAGCAGATTTTGAAATTCGTGACAGAACATCCGCGCCGAAAGCTCTTTGGCTGTTTGAAAATGTTATTGTTTTTATGGGCACTCCAGTGTTGTCTATAAGTCTAAAACAGAGGGTGGTGGTTCCAACATCAATTATTATGGCGTGGTTTAAATTATTGGCCTTTATTGGTTTTATTGGGGGATTTGCGGTATAATCGGACACTGCATTGAAATTTTCTGACGCGGATATAAATTCTGTATCAGCGGGAAAGGTGTGTCCGCAAGCTATTCTATATCCCTGTTTAAGTTCCTCGCTGGTTAAAAACTGCTTGTCCCGTTTATTTTCGGGTATGTCGCCCTTTAGTATTTTTACTTTGCATTTTCCGCATATTCCGTTGCCTCCGCAAGGCATTGATATATAATTGTTGTTTGTCATAGTTTTCTCCTGTTTTTATAGCCTATTGAAAATAAAAGCTTGTATTTTGCCGTCTTTAATATGCAATTCATAGGTTTTTCCCTCAAGAATATCGTCTTTTTTTCCAAGCATTACTTTGTTGTTCTGAATATAGTATACTTTAAAATCTGGGGATATGTCAAAGGTTTCATTATCTACGCAGTTTAGGGTTGTTTCTGTAAAGCTTTTTATTTGTTTTTCTTTTATTTCGGTTACATAATCTATTCTTGATATTTTTTTATCTGTTAATGTTACGTCTGCTATTTTTAAATTTTCGGCAGTTTCAGACTGAGAGAAATTTTCTGTCTTTTCGTATGTTTTTTCCGCTCCGCCTGAAAATATTGTACAGGTTTTTCCGTTTTCTGTTATATACGAGTTTTTTATAATTGGATTTTTATTTGTTATGTCTGAAAGGGCTATGATTTCATCGTCTTTTGTCCAAAGACTTATTTCATCGTCTATAAATTGAGTTAAATCTATTCCCGCGCATTTTAGAAGTCCTTTGTCGGTTATCGCATAGCCGTCTTTTACAAGTTTGTTGTTTTCAGGCAAGGCAAGTATTATAGTTTTTTGCGCTGTTATTCCGAATTTTTCCTTTATTGTGCTTTTATCAGCAAGATTTGTCAGCACTTTCATATATATTTCTGTCCATAGGTTATATGATATAGGCTTGTCCTTAGTTTCGTCTGTTATATTGATTTTTATTTTGTTAGCTGGGTCGATTTGCTCTATTATGTATTGGGCCTGAATTACGGTAAGATATTCTTCGGGCATAAATTTGCCGTTTGAGCCTTGAATGTATTTTTTTGAACAGGCGTAATTTATGTATTTGTCATACCATTTATCTATCGATGTATCAGAGAAAGTTATTGTTCTTTCTGTTGAGTCAATTTCGGATTTTGTTCCAAAAGTTAATGCTAACATTTTTGCCGCAAGTCCTCTTGTGATTGGGATAGTTTCTCCTATGTCGGAGGGTTTTTCAATTTTTTGGGGGTTAAGGGCAAGAGTTTCTGTTTCGGGTTCTGTTTCTGACTGCTCATATTGGAGAGGCTGTTCGGTTGAATATTCACTGTTTTCACTGTATGTACACGCCGAAAAAACTGACGCCGTATATATTATACTTACCGCGAGCGCTGTTGAGTAAAGTTTTTTGCTGAAATGTAATTTCATTTCTGTACCTTCTTTCCCTTTTGTTTTTATTAAGTAAACACCAAACAAAGGATGTTAAAAATAATTTTTTAATTTGTCGGTGTTTCCTTAAGAAAGTATATGCGCTTGTACAAAAATATTATTACGCTTTTTTTTGAAATTCCTTTACTAAGGCGATTATTATATCCAACTGGCTGTCATTTAGTTTTATTAAACCTTTTGTAAGGTCGTTTAAGTCCTTTGGTCTTGAAACATCAAACTCGAAAAAATCCTTTGGGGAAATGTTTAGGTATTCACATATATAGAAAAATCCCTGCATTGAAGGAAATGCTTTTTTATTTTCTATACGATTTATATAATTTTCATTTTGTCCTATCGCTAAACTCATTTCTCTTGCGGACACATTTTTTTGTATCCTCAATTTAGCTATTCTCTCAGCGAATAAATCTTCGTACATAATAAAATTCATCTCCTTGTTTATGATATTATATTTTATACATAATATAAAAGTGATACATAAAATGTTGTTAATCTATTGACATAAAATATTATATGTTGTATAATTGAGAAAATACAGTTTTGATGTATTTTTTATTGGGGATTGCCAAACTTAAGGGAAAAAGGCTTTTTGATTAAAAGGTATTTTTGCGTGAAAATGAAAAGTAAATTTGCGGATTGATGTTTTTGTGTGGCCTCCCCCGGGTCTATTGTTAAAATTATTAAATAGAGTTATTATTATTGTTATGTATTATATGCCTTTCTTTTATTACTATAATATCTTTATTTAATCAATCCGTTAATCTAATTTTTATTTTGAAAATATTTGAGGTTTTTAGGGCTAAGGAGATATTTGAAAACTGAGAAATTAAAAAAAGTGATTTTTATTACCTTTTGCGCGGTATTTCCCAAAGATTCCTTAAGGATTGGTGTATTGGCTATGCTTGTATTGGCATAGCTTTTTATTTTTTGAATATAATGGGATTACCAATGTTTGGCAGGTGAGATTATGCCTTTATTTCCTTGGAGATTTAACAGAAACGCGGGTTATGAGCCATATGGAAATGGATATGGCAATTTTCAATATAACGGTTACAATCCTATGTATTATAATATGAATGATTTTTATAATGGACAAAAAAACTTTGGCGGTAATTATAATGAGGCGTTTAATCAAATGGTTAAAAGGAACATTGATGCCGAAAATGAAAAGAAATCTGAAAAAACGAATTTTTCGAAAGAAAAGGAACAGGAATTTTCAAAAAATATAGGAAGTATTATTGTTAATGAAAGAAACAGTTTTTTGTTTTATGAGTATCTGAGGGGAATATGTGACAATGAAAAATGCAGGCGGATTTTGAAAAAAGTTTCTGACAATTGTAAATTTGCTCAGAATATTTGCTCAGAATTTTATAAGGAGAATTTTGGTAATGAATTTTATTTGCCTAAAAGTAATATTAATGAAACTGTTAGTTTTATTGACGGGGTTTTGTGGGCGATTGAGGAAGAATGTGATTCCGTTTTTAGTATTTCAAGCGCTTTTGATGGATTCTTGGAGTGTGGTAGAATTAATATGATTTTACAATGCAAAAACGCTCGTGTGGGATATTTATATTATATAGTTAATCAATTTCAAAGATGAATGAGATGAGTGTTTGCAAAAATATTTATTTTGATGTTTGCAAATTTAAGTTTGTGTGATATAATAAATGTTGTGTCGGCGATTTCTTACATTTTAATTATTTTTTAGGAGGTTTTTTTAATGAAACATATTAAGACTTTAAACACAAAATTACTTAAAAATACTGTTTTAAACGGCGGATGCGGTGAATGTCAGACTTCTTGTCAGTCTGCCTGCAAAACTTCTTGCACTGTTGCTAACCAATCTTGTGAAAATAAATAATTTTCGCTCTGTTTGGCGCGTATATCAAATGTTTGCCGTGTATACGCGCCTAAATGCGTTATGGAGTTTGCGCTGATTTTTAATCAGCTTTTTTATTGTGTACGGAAAGGAGCGTTATTTTTATGATACATAAGTACAGTATGAACGGCTTTAATATTGTTTTGGATGTAAACAGCGGAGCTGTACATATTGTTGACGATATAGTTTTTGATGTTTTGGATTTTTTTGATGAAAAAAGTGTTGACGAAATTGCCGCGCTTTTAAAAGACAAATATTCGGAAAAGGAAATTATTGATGCTTTTAATGAAATATTGGAACTTCGTGAAAAAGAATTGATTTTTACTGATGATATTTATGAGGAAGTTATTCCTAAAATTGAGAAAAGAGCGCCTGTCGTTAAGGCATTATGTTTGCATATTGCTCACGATTGTAATTTAAAATGCAAATATTGCTTTGCTGAAGAAGGCGAATATCACGGAAAACGTTCTCTTATGAGCCTTGAAACTGGAAAAAAAGCTATTGATTTTCTTATTAAGGCTTCAGGAACACGAAAAAATCTTGAGGTGGATTTTTTTGGGGGAGAACCCCTTCTTAATTTTGATGTGGTTAAGGGTATTGTGGAATACGCCAGAAGTGTTGAAAAAGAAAATAATAAAAATTTTAGATTTACAATTACAACAAACGGTATTTTGCTTGATGATGAAATTCAAGATTATATAAATAAAAATATGCACAATGTTGTTTTGAGTATTGACGGCAGAAAGGAAACTAATGACAATATGCGTGTTAGAGCCGGCGGACAAGGCTCTTATGACGCTATTGTTCCTAAGTTTATAAAGCTTGCTGAAAGCAGAAATCAAACGGATTATTATGTTAGGGGAACTTTTACGAGAAATAATCTTGATTTTTCAAAAGATGTTATTCACCTAGCTGATTTGGGATTTAAACAAATTTCTGTTGAGCCTGTGGTTGCTGATGATAAGGAAAGCTATTCTTTGAAAAAAGAAGATTTGCCTATTCTTTTTGAAGAATATGAAAAGCTTGCCTTGCAAATACTTAAAAGAAGGAAAGAGGGAAAAGATTTTAATTTCTTTCATTTTATGATTGATTTGACTGGAGGGCCTTGTGTTACAAAAAGATTGGTGGGCTGCGGTTCGGGTACGGAGTATTTGGCTGTTACGCCGGAGGGGGACTTATATCCTTGTCATCAGTTTGTCGGTATGGAGGATTTTAAGCTTGGAGATATCGAAAAAGGCGTTGTGAATTTGAAAAAAAGAGAAGAATTTGAAAATCTTAACGTATATTCAAAGCCGGATTGCGGAAAGTGCTGGGCTAAATTTTATTGCAGCGGCGGCTGTGCCGCTAATTCCTTTAATAATAATGGGGATTTGGTTACTCCTTATGAGATTGGCTGTGAACTTCAAAGAAAAAGAATTGAGTGCGCTATTATGCTGAAAGCGGCAGAGGAATGATTTTATTGTTTTATTGAATTTTTTGTTGACGTTTTTGGCTTTACGTAATATAATGGTAGACAGTATTTAATAACTGCAGTGATTTTGTAATAGACAGAGAAAGATTGCTGTGATTAAGGGAGGAAATTTGAAAAATGAAAAGAAAAAATGTAATTATACTTATCGTGCTTTTGATTGCGGCACTGGGTATGAGCGCTCTTTCATATTTTGGTACGGACCCTTCTTCCAAAACTTTGAGCGCTGGAAATATTAAAAAAGGTCTTGACCTCAGCGGAGGTGTTTATGTTGTTTACGAGGCCGAAAAGGAAAATCCTTCCGGTGAGGAAATGAACGCCGCTTTGTCTTTGCTGAGAAAAAGAATGGACGCGAGAGGCTGGACTGACGGAGAGGTTTCAATTGAAAACGGAAACAGACTTAGAGTTGAGATTCCTGGTGTTGAAGACGCGGAAGAAGCTGTTGCCGGAATTGGACAAACCGCTCAGCTTATGTTTGTTGAAATTAATGAAACTGATATGGGTCAGGCTCTTAATGTTGTTGTTACAGGCGGGGCTATTACTAACGCTAATGTTCAGATTAATGACCAGGCTACAACTACTACTGACAGATATCAGGTTGGAATTGAGTTTGATTCTGATGGTACTCAGAGATTTGCTGACGCTACTCAAAGAAATATTGGCAAACCGATATATATTTTCCTTGATGACCAAATGATTTCGGCGCCTAATGTTAATACGGCTATTACTGACGGAAAGGCTGTTATTACTGGAGATTTTACAAGCGGCGGGGCCATCTCACAGAAAGACGGGGCCGCTAATCTTGCCGATTTGATTCGTTCAGGTTCTTTGCCTTTTAATCTTACTGTTCTTGAGAAAGAAAGTATTGGCGCTACTCTTGGAGAAGATTCTTTGAATACAAGTTTATTCGCTGGACTTGTTGGTATTACTCTTGTATTTTTGTTTATGATTATTTTCTATAGAGTTTCTGGCGCTGCCGCTGACTGGGCTTTGGTTATTTATTTGTCCGCGGAACTTTTGATTATTAATGGTCTTGATATTACTCTTACTTTGCCGGGTATTGCCGGAATTGTTCTTTCGGTAGGTATGGCTGTTGACGCTAATGTTATTATATTTGAGAGAATTAAAGAAGAACTTGCCGCGGGAAGAACTTTGAAACTTGCTTTGGAAAACGGTTTCTCAAGAGCGTTCCCAGCTATATTTGACAGTAATATCACCACCCTTATTGCCTGCGGTGTTCTTTTCTGGCTTGGAACAGGTCCGATTAGGGGATTTGCTGAAACTCTCGCTTTAGGTATTGTTTTGTCTATGTTTACGGCATTGGTAATTACGAGATTTATACTTAAAGGTCTTGTTGGTATTGGTGTTAAAAATCCGAAATATTTCGGCGGTAAATAGGAGGGCTGAACAATGAATATTATTAAAAATAAAACGATTTATTTTATGATTTCCATTGTCATTATTTTGATTGGCGTTGGATTTATGATTTATAATTATTCTCAGGACAACGGTTTGTTTAATTATGATATTCAGTTTGTCGGCGGTACTTCTTTTGAGGCTAATCTTGGAAGGGATTTTGAGAACTCTGAGGTTGAAACTCTTGTTTTGGAAGTTATCGGGGAAAATGGTCAGGTTCAGAAAGTTGGTTCTGACGGACAAACTGTAAGCATTAAAACAAAAGCGCTGGAAGATAACAAAATTACAGAGTTAAAAAATAAACTTTGTGAAAAATACAATATTGACGCTTCAAGCATAAGCTCTAACACTGTTGGCGCTACAATAAGCGGTGAAATGCAGCAAAACGCGTTTATGGCGGTTTTGGTTTCCTGTATCGCTATGCTCATATATGTTTCATTGAGATTCCGTGACCTTAAAATAGGAGCCAGCTGTATTATAGCGCTGCTTCACGACGCTTTGGTGGTTTTGGCCTGTTACGCTGTTTTCAGAATTCCTTTGAATAACTCTTTTATTGCCGCTATACTTACAGTTTTGGGTTATTCCATTAACGCTTCTATCGTTATATTTGACAGACTTCGTGAGAATAGAAGAAGATATGGCTCCAGAAATGGCGAGGATATTATGAATAAAAGTATTTTGCAGTCTATGCGCCGTTCGCTTTATACTTCCCTGACTACTTTCTTTACTATTGCCTCCCTTTATATTTTTGGCGTTCAATCTGTTAAGGAATTTGCTTTGCCTATTGTTGTGGGTATTATATGCGGAACCTATTCTTCTGTGTTCTTGGTGGGTTCTTTATGGTGTATTTTTGATTCTTTCAAAAAAGGCGGAAAGAGTGGGAAAAAGGCTGTTAAGGCTTGATTTTCAGAGAAATGCTGATTTTATGATTTTTATGTTAAAGAGTCTTGAGATTTCGTGTTTCAAGGCTCTTTCTATATATTATAGGAAACACCGCACAAAAGGATATAAAAATAATTTTACAAAAAAAGTTTCATTTTCGTGTCATTTTTTCCTTGAAAA
>CAOJPS010000088.1 GCA_948441255.1 uncultured Eubacteriaceae bacterium
AGCCGATTTTTGGCGAAGCCAAAAACACTGACTGGGTGCCGCAAAGAAGTGCGGTTGGCGTAAGCCGATTTTTGGCGAAGCCAAAAACACTGACTGGGTGCCGCAAAGAAGTGCGGTTGGCGTAAGCCGATTTTTGGCGAAGCCAAAAACACTGAATATGTTTGCGGAGTTTGAGGCAGAGCCTCAAGGTTTTAACTTGTGGGGAGCATTTTTGGAGGTTTGGAATCCTGGGCTGCACAGGCGAGCAGCAAAGCATAGCTTTGCGACCAGCCTTTGCGATAGAAAAAGGTTCCAATAATTATAAAATTTCATCGAACTCACGTTATTTTACCATTATTCAAGTTCTTTCACTATATTTGAAGGTTTATTTTTATTGGGGAGGTTTGAATAATTTTGTTTTCTGTATCATAATGTGAGTCAGCGGGGGGTTTTTATGGAAAATATGACAGTTGTGCGAAAAAATGAGGTGGTTCAGATTCCTGTTTTATGGATTAAACCTAATCCGTATCAGCCAAGATTTTTTTTAAATAGAGAGGCTATAAATGAATTGGCGGAATCAATAAAACAATATGGAGTTTTGCAGCCTATTTGCGTGAGGTTTTTGAACAAGCAAAGTTATGAGATTGTTTTTGGGGAAAGAAGGCTTAAAGCTTGCAAAGAGCTGGGTATGTTTTATATTCCCTGCATAATTGCTGATGTATGTGACAGAGATTGTGCTGTTATTTCTTTGGCGGAAAATACTCAATGTCATTCTTTGAATTTTTTTGAGGAGGCCTTTGGTATTTTTAATATTGTAAATGATTATGGTTATGATATTTCGGAAGTTGCCGAAATATTGGGAAAAAAAGAGAAATATGTAACAGATAAGCTGGAACTTTTGAAACTGAATTATGAGTTTAGAAGAAGAATTATTGAAAATAATATTTCGGAAGAACATACAAGATTGCTTGTTAAAATTTTTGAGGAAGATATTCTTGAAGCTGTTTTGAATGGTGTTATTAAATTTGGTCTTAGTTTGAAAAAAACTGAAGAACTTGTTGACGAGGTTTTGAAACGTACATATATGGGGGGCAGGGTGGATAAAACAGATGTTGAGGATATTATATATAAAATTGAACAGGCTAAAGACGACCAAAAAATAAAAGTCTATTTTAAGGATATGAGGATTTTTACAAATACTATTTTTCAGGCGGTGGATACTATGAATAAAATGGGGGTGAAAACAGAATGTCATTTTGACGAAACAGAAAATGAACTGAATATTGCTATCAGAATTGAAAAATAAATTTTAATAGATGGTTTATAAGATTTGTTTGTATATTTGGAAATATTTATAAACAATAGTTAGGGGAACACCGCATAATAAAGTAATAAAAATTATTTTTATTTTTGAATCGCACGGTGTTTCCTTAGTTTATTGGCTATAAATATTGAATATATAAACTTTTTTTTATATATATCGTATATATTTATAAAAGAACACAAATTGCACGATATTTCTTAAAATATTTTTTGTTTCGTTTGGGAGAGGATTTTTAATGAAAAGAAATGGTTCGGGTTGGCTTAACACTTTTTTGATTTTAATTTTGTCTTTTATACCCGGATGCGGTCATATGTATATGGGGCTTATGAAAAGAGGAGGGTTTATTCTTTTTTCTTTTTTTGCTTGCAGTTATCTTGCTGCTTCTATTTTTTTTCGTGTTTTTTCGGTCGGTTTTATTAATATATGGCTGTTTGGCTTTTTTGACGCTTATAATTGTAAAAAAAAGATTGATTCGGGTAAGGAAGTTTTGGATAATGTTGATGATATAAAGAGATTTTTAATGAAGTACAGAAAAATTATTATGGCTGTTTTTGGCATTGTCGCTGTTATTGAAATTTCAAGGGGGTCTAGTTTTATTAATGAAGTTAATAGCGTCGCTGGAAATGGCGGTGATTATACTAGAGGTATTATTTTTGATAATATTTTGATTTTTTTGCTTATTTGTATTGGTTTATACTGCTTGTTCTTTAGAAAAAAATAAATGTTTCACGTGAAACATTTTAGTGGTTCCAGAATGGAATGAGAAAGATAAATTCTTAGAAAGTCTGTAATGTTTCACGTGAAACATTTTTCTCGATAATGGTTTCTTTATGTCGAAAATTATTGATTATATTTTTTTTTATGGTATAATATAATTTATAGGAAACGGTTGTTTGAGAAATTGTTTTGGAGGGATTTGTTATGGGCAGAGTTATATCTATTTCTAATCAGAAAGGCGGAGTGGGAAAGACTACTACCACTATTAATTTGGGCGCTTGTATAGCTGAAAAGGGAAAAAAGGTTCTTATTATAGATTCGGACCCCCAGGGCAATACCTCCAGCGGTTTGGGAATTGATAAGGATAAAATTGAAAATAGTTTTTATGATTTGCTTATTGGCGACGCTGTTTTTGAGGATGTTGTTATGAATGCCGGTGAAATTGATAATCTTTGGATTATTCCCGCTGATATAAATTTGTCGGGAGCTGAAATTGAACTTATTGATATTGATAAAAGAGAATTTATGCTTAAAAACGCTATTGATAATGTGAAACAAAATTATGACTTTATTATTATTGACTGTCCTCCAGCTTTGAATTTGCTTACAATTAACGCTCTTGCCGCTTCGGATTCGGTTATTGTTCCTTTGCAATGTGAATATTATGCCCTTGAGGGACTTACACAGCTTATGTACACTATTGAACTTGTAAGAAAAAAACTCAACTCAAAGCTTATTATTGAGGGTGTTGTTTTTACTATGTTTGACTCTCGTACAAATCTTTCCGCTCAGGTTGTGGAGGAGGTTAAAACACATCTTGACAGGGAAACATATAAGAGTATTATACCCAGAAATGTAAGATTAAGCGAAGCTCCCAGCCACGGGCTTCCTATTAATTTGTATGATTCTAAGTCTAAAGGCGCTGAGGCTTATCGTTTGCTTGCTCAGGAAGTTATTTTGAAGGAGGATTAGTTTATGAATAGAAAAAAAGGTCTTGGAAAGGGTCTTGGCGCTCTCCTTTCTGAAAATATTGTTTCGGAGCCGGAAGAAAAAAACGATAATTCTATATTGGAAGTGGATATTAATAAAATTGAGCCTAATAAAAATCAGCCGAGAAAAAATTTTGACAGTGAAAAGCTTGCCGAACTTGCTGAATCTATTAGAGAAATAGGTATTGTTCAGCCTGTTGTTGTTAAAAAAAACGGTGATTTTTTTGTGATTGTCGCTGGTGAGAGAAGATGGAGAGCGGCTAGAGAGGCGGGGCTTAAAACGGTTCCTGTTATTATTAAGGATTATGATGAGTTTGCTTCTTTGGAAGCGTCTCTTATTGAAAATATTCAGAGAGAAGAGCTTAATCCTCTTGAGGAAGCTTTGGCGTATAAAAGATTTCACGATGAATATAATTTTAACCAGGAAACTATTGCCAAAAAAGTAGGTAAAAGCAGAGCCGCCGTAGCGAATTCTATGCGTCTTCTTAATCTTGATAAAAGAGTTCAGAATTTTATTAAAGAAAATAAATTGTCAAGCGGACACGCGAGAGCTTTGCTTGCCATTACGGATAATGATTTGCAGTTTGACGCCGCTGAGAAAGTTATTGAGGAAAATTTAAGCGTTAGAATGACAGAGGATTTTGTTAAAAAATTTATAGAAAATATTGAGAAACAAAAACAAAAAAATGAGAATGAAATTTTGAAAAAAACACAACCTAATTTTGAGGTGTATAATCAGATTGCTAAAAGTCTTAATGATATTCTTGGTACTAAAGTTACTATTAAAAATGGAAAAAATAAAGGTAAAATTGAAATTGAGTATTATTCTGAAGAGGAACTTGACAGACTTGTTTGTATGTTTAAAAAAATTTGATTTCTTTTTACTGAAACGGAGGAAGTTTTATATATGAGTCACACTATTCAAGAAAATATTCATTTTATTGTTTTTGGTTTTTTGATATTCTCTGTATTGTTGTTTGTTTTGGCTGTTGTTGCTATTTGTAAAGCTTCTAAATTGAAAAAAAGAGTAAATATGTTTATGGGCGATAAAAGCGGCGAGGACTTTGAGGAAATGCTCAAAGGATATATTAAGCAGTCCAATGCTATAGAGGAAAGACAAAACAGAATTTTGAACACTATAAATTTGCTTCAAAATCAAATTAAATTTTGTATTCAGAAAGTTGGAATTATAAGATACAATCCTTTTGCTGACGTTGGCGGTGATTTATGTTATGCCATTGCTTTATTGAATGAAAACAATGACGGTGTAGTTTTGAACAGTGTTTATTCTAGAGATGGATGTTATACATACGCCAAGCCTATTGAAAGCGGCAAGTGCGTTAAATACAAATTATCTGAAGAAGAAGAAAAAGCTGTTTTGGATGCTATGAAATCTTAATTTAAAGTCGTGGGACTTTAAAACCGCAGGACGCTGTCCCACACCCTGCAAGCTTTCTTGAAAGAAAGCTTGGCAAAGAACTTTTGCGCGAAACTGCGTTTCGCAGGAGAAAATATTATAGTCAAATCACCTTGAAAATAAGCAAAAGGAAGCGAGAGAAAAATTATTTTCACAAGGCAGTGGAAGGAGAGCGTAGCCATAGCCTGCGCCGACTGACGCTAACAAAGTGAAAATAATTTTTAACCGCTGAACTTGCTTGTTTTTAAGTGATTTGACTATAAAATTATATGGCAAAAACAATAGTTTTTGCTAAAAAAATCCCGGCGTTTTTGCCGGGATTTTTTTAAACAGCGAAACGTAGTTTCGCGTAAAAGTTCTTTGCTTCTTTCTTGAAAGAAAGAAGTCAGGTTTGGGCTGAAAGCCCAAGGTTTTTTACGGTCTTTACTGGCTTTTTAAGAAATTTGAAAGCAGATTGTTGAATTTTTCGCTGTCTTCCTCGTTTGGAAAGGCTTTTCCTTTTAAAACTTCTGTTTTTGCTTTGTTGTTGAGTTCTTTTATCGCTGATATGTTTTTTTCTAAATCGGGAAAATCACTTCCGTATATTATTAATGTTTCTATGTCTGTTTCCGGCAGAGATGTTTCTATTCCTATTTCAAATTTGTTTGTTATAAATGATGAAAATAAATGCCTGTTGTTTCCCCAGCCTTTATGAGCGTATCCATATAGATTGTTTATTTTTTTATCCGTTACATATGAGGAACTGCTGTATATGTTGTTTTCAAGGTATGTTTTTAAACGGCTCTTTGAATTGTGGTAGTTGAAAAATAAGTCGCCAAGTACCGGAAAGTCTAAAGGAAACTTTTTTAGAGATCTTGACGCCGAGAATTTGTTTGGCGTCACGTGAGGGCATATTAAACATAGTTTTTTGAAATTATTTGTGTTGAATATATATGCCATAGCTGATATTGACGCTGAGGTGTTTGACGCTATTACCGCCGCTGGCTCTTTTATAACTTCTGTTATAAAATCGTTTATAAGGCATACAAAAAGATAAGATGAATATGTTATTCCGGTTCTGTCAGAGTTTCCGTAGCCTAATAGATTTATTAGATAGAGTTTATTATTTTTTGAAAGCGAGGAGATATTTTTCTCCCATTCGGAGTCAGTTGTTCCAGGCAAAAGTGAGTGTACTAATAAAACGGGTTCTCCTGAACCTATTGTTTTATAACTTATATTTCCGAATTTCCAGTTGTATATATGTTCAGATAAATTAAAATCGGATTTTGAGGAGGTTAGTTTTTTCTCAGCGCTCCTAAATATTTTGCTGTTTATAGCTATCGCTGATAGGATTGGTATCGCGGTGACTGCTGCCGCTATAATTTTTGTTTTTATTTTCATAAATGTTCCCCTTTTCTTATTCTGTTATTTCAATGTCTGTATTCATCTTTTTTCCTTGTTCCGCTGAAAGGTAGGCAAGATATATTATTTTTGTGGTGTTGATTCCAAGAGTGAAATCTGATTTTGGAGATTTGTTATAATATACGCATTCCATAAAATCTTTCATTTCCTCGGTGTAACCTCTTATGAACTCATCTTCCACAAATGGATTGTTCCACCCGGTTTTTGATGGAAGCATCTCTGATATATATACATCATCCAGACGGTCCTCATCTAAAAAATAAGTGGACATTAAATCTGATAATGTTAATTTGCAGTATATTACCGCGTCGTTACAGTATACCTCAACATAATTTCGGCTTCCGCCAAGCAGAGTGTCTGTTGCCATTATTACAGCCCTTGAACTGTCCGAAAATTCTAATATCACAGTTCCAAAGTCTTCTACGTCGTTTGGACGGGCGGAAATATGTCTATGTTCATACTCTGAGAGATTTGGAGTTATTTTTGCCATATCAGCTAGTACGCTTTTTAAATATATTTTCTCGTTTCTCGCCTGTCCTTCTGTTTTTTTCAGCCAAAGTATGGCGCTTAGAGGGTGAGAGCCTGTTCTTATAAATGTTCCGCCTCCGGTTTTGCTCCATTCGCCGGCTACGTGAGAGCTTGAGCCTTTTAGGCTTTCCTCTCCTTTCATAAAAAGTATACGGCTTTTTTTCTTGTATATTATTTCCCTTGCTTTTTCTATGGCTGGAGCGTAAATAAAGTTTTCGGCATACATTATTTTTTTGTCCGAATTTTCGGCCGTCTTTTTTAACTCGTCAAGATTTTTAATGACTTCTTTATACATTTTTTCTTTGCTTACTTTATTTCCTATGGGCAATGGGTCGTTTTCATTTCCAAAATAACCGGCGAGAGGTTTCTCGCATATAACGTGTTTTCCAGCCAGAAGGGCTTTTTTTATTAACTCCTCGTGAAGATAAGGAGGGGTGCATATATCTATTATGTTTATTTCATCGTCGTTTAGCAAATCGTCTATATTTAATGTCCAGTTTTTGAAGTCGTATTTTTCTTTAAAAGCTTTTGCTTGTTCTTCTCTCCTTGCCATTACCGTCTTTTTTTCCGGACGTACTTTGCCGCCGCCGGCATATTGGTTTAGAGCGTCAAGATGAAGCTGAGCGGCTCGTCCGGCACCAACTATTCCGTAACAAATTTTATTTTTCATATGTAACCTCCTTTGTTTTATTTATATAGTCAAATCACTTGAAAATAAGCAAAAGGAAGCGAGAAAAAAATTATTTTCACAAGGCAGTGGAAGGAGAGCATAGCCGTAGCCTAACGCCGACTGATACTAACAAAGTGAAAATGATTTTTAACCGCTGAACTTGCTTGTTTTTAAGTGATTTGATTATATTTTACATATATTTTATCGTAGTCTTTGAGCATAATTTTTTCGGCTTCCTCTCTTGAGGAAAATTCAAAAAACAAAAGAGCGAGCTGTTCTGTTTTATAATGAGTTATTTCTTGATTTTTTGTATAAAAGTCCATTTTATTGAAAATGTATTTTTTAATATTAGATGGTATGACTAATTGTTTAAAGGTGCCGTTTCTGTTTCCAACTATTGAGCGATATGCGTAATATTTATTTGAGGGTTTTATGTTTTTTGTTTTTTCAATAATTTCTGAAGAACAGTTGATTCCGCAGTGAGTTTTTGTTTCAAAGTATAACCAATCAAAATTGTTAAGTTTTGAGGATAAGATATTATACATATTTCCGATTACTCTCCTCATTGCTTCAATGATGTATGGTTTTCCATTATTTACTATATACTGAATGTGAAATATTCCGTCGCTTAATTTTAAAATTGAAGCTATTTTCTCAATTTTTCGCAGTAAATCGGTGATTATAGATTTTTCGCAGTCGGAAGGAAATATGTCTATTTCCACACGGTATGGATTGATAAAGGAAAATTCGTTATTTGAACAATATACGGCAACTTTTTGATTTACAAGAAATGTACATAATCCATATTGTTTTCCCTCTATAAATCGTTCAATTACTATTTGACCGCATTTTGATAATTTGAAAGCTGTTTTTATGGAAGAAACGGCGCTTTCATAGTTATTGGCTTTCGCTACTCCCGCTCCTCCGCACAAATCGACGGGTTTTATAATTAAAGGATAGACAGTTTCACTTTTTTTTATACTTTCTATGGCTGAATTTTCATCTATAAAAGTTTTTGAGTAGGATTTTTGTATTTCGGCGTCATCTAAAAACTTGCTGAATTTATCTTTATGCTGAATTAACAAGGAGTTCTTATAAGCGTCGTGGCCTTTTAAATTTAATTTATCAGCTATATAGGATGCGGTGATTACTCCGTTGTCATTACAGCAGGAACAAACAGCGTCGATATTCAATTTTTCAGCTATTTTTAAAACGGCGTCTTTATTGGAATAGTCCTCTTTTATATAAGTATCGGCATATGCTTGTCCCGGCAAACTATCGTACATACCAGTGGCATATACATAATAGCCTAGCTTTTTTAAATTTTCCATCAGCTGTATGTCATTATACGAAATATTTAGTATTAGAGCTTTTTTCATAAAGCGACTCCTTTTTATGTTTGATTTGAAATTTTAAAACCTTAAAACCTTGGGCTTTCAGCCCAAACCCGACTTCTTTCTTGAAAGAAAGAAGCAAAGAACTTTTGTGCGAAACTACGTTTCGCGGAAGAAAATATTAAAGTTTAGGGTTAAGTTTTTTAGTGCCGCAAAGAAGTGCGGGAGACTTTAGCCGATTTTTGGCGAAACCCAGGTTTTTAATTTTATTAATTATAGTAATTGAAATTTAAGTAATTTTATGGTATTATTATAAATATATATTAGTTGGTTAAAATTATCTAATATATATCATATTTTTATTATATTATAACATATATTTGATTTTAAGGCAATTACAGCAATTGCGGTATATATAGAAAAAGACTATTTTATTCAAATATTTCAGCGAAAGGCGTTTTGCTCTTTAAACGCCGAAAGCGTTAAGAAATATTGAATAGAGGAAACACCGCATAATTAAAAAGTAAAAATAATTTTTTAAAATTAAGGAGATTTTTTTGATGGATTTTAAAGAACAAATTGCTCGGGCGGTTTTTGAAACTGTTTTGGGTGTTGATGAAAATGACATTTTTAATGGCATTGAAATTCCTGCTGATTTGAGTATGGGAGATTTTGCTTTTCCTTGTTTTAAGCTTGCTAAAGTCCTGAAAAAAGCGCCGCCGTTTATAGCGAGTGATATTTTGGAGAAAATTAAAAAGCCCGATTGTGTGGATAAAATTGAGGCGGTGGGAGGTTATATAAATTTTTATATAAATAAGAGTGTTTTTGTTGAAAATGTTCTTAAAGAGGTTTTTGAGAAAAAAGAGAATTATGGAAAGAGCGGTTATGGAAAAGGCGGTAATATTGTTATTGACTATTCTTCTCCTAATGTCGCTAAACCTTTTCACGTTGGGCATCTTCGTTCTACAGTTATAGGAAACGCCCTTTATAATATTTTTAACGCTATAGGATATAAAAGTATTGGCATAAATCATCTTGGCGACTGGGGTACTCAGTTTGGAAAACTTATTGTCGCTTATAAAAACTGGGGTGATAAAGAAGCTGTTGAAAAAGATGACGTTAAGGAACTTAGCCGTATTTATGTTAAATTTCACGATGAGGCTGAAAAAAATCCTTCTCTTGATGATGAGGCGAGAAGCTGGCTTGTTAAAATGCAGGAGGGTGATAAAGAGGCTATTGAGCTTTGGAAGTGGTTTGTTGATATAAGTATGAAAGAGTTTAACCGTATTTATGACAGGCTTAATATTAAATTTGACTCATATAAGGGAGAAAGCTTTTATAATGACAAAATGGCGGCGGTCGTTGATGAGATAAAAGAAAAAAATCTATTGACAGAAAGTGAGGGCGCTCGTATTGTTGATTTGAGTGAGTTTAATATGCCGCCCTGCCTTATTTTGAGAAGGGATGGCGGTACTTTGTATCCTACTCGTGATATTTCCGCCGCTTTATACAGAAAGAAAACTTATGATTTCGCTAAGTGTGTTTATATTACCGCTCTTGACCAGAATCTTCATTTCGCTCAGTGGTTTAAAGTTATTGAACTTATGGGATATGATTGGAGCGGAGATTTGGTTCACGTGCCTTTTGGTCTTGTGAGTCTTGGAGATGGAAAGTTATCTACAAGAAAGGGTCACGTTGTTCTTATGGAAGATATTTTGAACAGCGCTGTTGAAAAGGCTTCCGCTGTTATTAATGAAAAAAATCCTGATTTGCCGGATAAAGAAAAAATAGCGGAGGAAGTTGGAATAGGCGCGGTTATTTTTAATGACCTTTACAACAGC
>CAOJPS010000089.1 GCA_948441255.1 uncultured Eubacteriaceae bacterium
CTTTTTTACGGATTGACTTCCTTATTTTCTCAATTACTCTTTTGGTTCGTGTCTTTCGTAAATTTTCATTTACGGTTGCTCTATTCGTTATGCTTGTTATTCAGTTTTCAAGGTTCAAAATTAACTCACCTTGCCAATCACCGGCAACGCTTAATTATAATAACACACCACAAAGGATATGTCAACACCTTTTTTTAAAATTTAGCAAAAAAATAAGCGGAACCTCAAAATTCATTGAAGTTCCGCTGTTTTATGTATATCCTTACTTTTGATTTTCTCTATAAAATTTAGCAAAATCCTTATCAACCATTGTAATATGTTTAACAAATAAGTCAAGAATAGTTTTATTCACGTCCATAATAAGGGTAAGTACAGGTCCCTCTTTTTTAAATTTTTCAAATAAATCGTCAACGCTTTTAATAAACTGGGTGTGAGCAATTTTATGCTGCTGATATTTAGGATATTTGCATTTAATTTGCAGCTGTTCCTCATCAGAGAAATGTTTTTTAACATAACCCTCAAGATATTTTAAAACTTTTAAAATTTCCTCACCGCTTTTTCCGGTTTGCCCGCTTTTAAAAACCTCGTCCATTTTGTTAATAATATCTTTATGCTGTTTGTCGATAGCGTCTACGCCAGTGGCTAGATTTTCTGTCCAGTACATTTAAAAAACCTCCTTATACGATTTTTTTAATTATCTTAAACGGTAATCTTTTTATTAGCCAAATAGCTGCTAAACTCAATAAAAAGATTATCATAGTTATCAAAGGAACAGAAATTAAAGGATTAAATGAAAAAGGAGTCAAAGAAGTAATTTTTATAAAACTAAACCATATCTAAAATTTTAAATAAACATACAGATATATGTAAATCATATTTAAAAAAATAAGAAATATATACTGCTATTATAGCTACATTATTACATTATAAAAATGGAAATAAAAAAAATGCCCGAAACCGGAATCGAACCGGTACGGGATTTAACTCCCGCAGGATTTTAAGTCCTGTGCGTCTGCCAGTTCCGCCATTCGGGCAAAATGGGAACAATAGGGCTCGAACCTATGACCCTCTGCTTGTAAGGCAGATGCTCTCCCAGCTGAGCTATGCTCCCATAAAAACGACTCAAAAGGGGCTCGAACCCTCGACCTCTGGCGTGACAGGCCAGCGCTCTAACCAACTGAGCTATTGAGCCAAATATAAAGTTAAATAATCACTTAATTAAGTTATCTTAACGACTTTTATAGTATACAACAAAATAGAATATATGTCAAGAACTTTTTTTAAATTTTCAAAAAATATTTTTAGGCAATACCGCATAATTCGATAAAATAGATTTTAGATGATATTTTTCAGTACAAGGAAAAGGCTCGCAATCATAGTCGTAGCCTATGACAAGAGACTTTGACGCAGTAATGGGAAATATCGTCAAAATCTATAAAATCATAATTATGCGGTATTGCCTTTAACGTAAGTTTGATGAAAAAGGTTCAAGAACTACAAAAAATTTGAAACTTTTTCATTAAACTCACGTTATTTTCAAAGTTTTCTTATATATTAATATTTTTATTTTGTCAAATTTTTATCAAAAGATAGCGTTAGAAAACAAAAGGTACACATATCTTTTAATAACATAATGTTTACGCGTCCATTTCCTCAACTGAAGATTCAGCTTCAGCCAAGGCTTTTTCGTATCCGGCGATAATAGCTTCCTGAATTTTGTTTCTAGCGTTTGAGTTTATAGGGTGAGCGATATCTTTAAATTCACCGTCTGTGGCTTTTCTGCTAGGCATAGCGATAAAAATACCATTATCCCCTTCAATTACTTTTATATCGTGAACGGCGAATTCATTATCAATAGTTATAGAAACAATCGCTTTCATTTTACCATCTTTGTTCACTCTTCTAACTCTAACGTCTGTAATTTCCATATAAATAGACCCTCCTAAAATAAATGTGTTTATAAAAATTATGTGCGGTATTGCCTAAAATAGACTTGTTTGTCAATTCGAGTTGAAATTGATTGACAAGAGATTTTTAACCAAAGTATGACAGAAAAATACTGACAATAAGTATCGCGAATGTTTTCGAACAAGTCTAATAAAAAGTAATCATAAGCATAAAGCTTATTAGTAGCCATAGAAGTCAGTTTTAAGGGACTATCACAAAATCAATAAATTTGATTTTACGACACTCCCTTAAAATTTAATTTAAGAAACATTTTGGAAAACGCTGATTTACAGCAATTCCGGTATAGATAGAAAATAATATTTTATTCTAATATTTTAGCGAAAGGTGTTTTGTTCTTTAAACACCGAAAGCGTTAAGAAATATTGAATAAAATGTTTTTTTCTATCCTCTGTTTATTCTGGAATTGCTGTAATAAAAATATTTAAACATTGGGTACAAATATTTATAGTTTTAGAAAATAATCAACGTTTTCCATTTATAAAAGCAAATCTATAAAGACGGTGATTGAATATCTCCGTTTCAGCGTATCGAAAAAGTTAATACGCTGTTAGATATTATATAACAGTGCCTTTAGATATTATAATAGGTTTTTCAGGTGTACCTATTATTTTTTTATCATCAGAAATAACAACCTGTTTATCAATAATAGCGTGTTCTATTACGCAATTCTTTCCAATACAGCTTCCTTCCATAACAATAGAATTTTTAATTGAGGAATTTTCTCTTGTATAAACTTTTCTAAACAAAATGGAATCATATACTTTACCGTCTATTATACTTCCGCTTCCAACAAGAGCGTTTCTAGCGTCGGCGTTGGAGTTATATTTAGCCGGAGGCTCGTCCTTAGGCTTTGTTTCAATATGAGCGCCGTCAGAAAGGAATAAGTTTCTGATATCTTTTTTAAGAAAGTCCATATTAACGTTTACATAAGCTTTTATATTGTTAAGGGTATTCCAGTATCCATCATAAACATAACCGTAGATATTAAGTTTTCTTCTGTATCTGATAATGATATCTTTAACAAGGTCGTATCTTGATTCTGAAATAATGGTTTCAAGAAGTTTAATAAGCAAAGTTCTCTTTATAACATAAATACCTAAAGACGCTATAGTGCTTTGAGGGTCTACAGGCTTTTCCTCAAAATCAACCATACGGTTATTCTCGTCAAGCTGCATAACGCCGAAATCGTGAACATCTTTGTCAGAATTAGCCATATCTTTGCACATTATAGTAATGTCGGCGTCTTTTTCAACGTGATATTTAATAATATCATAGTAATCCATTTTATAAATAGCGTTACCGGAAGCGATAACAACATAAGTTTCATTACTTTTTGTAAGAAAACTGAGATTCTGATAAATAGAATCCGCTGTTCCTCTAAACCAAAAAGAATTGTCATTTGTCAAAAATGGGGAGAAGACGAAAAGACCGCCTTGTTTTCTTCCAAGGTCCCACCATTTAGCGGAGGACAAATGGTCGTGCAGAGAACGGGAATTAAACTGAGTAATTACGGCAACTTTTTTAATATTAGAGTTTGCCATATTGCTTAAAGTAAAATCGATAGCTCTGTAAGATCCACCAACAGGCATCGCGGAAACTGCTCTTACGTTACAGAGGTCTTTCAATCTTTCATCGCTTTGACCTCCAGCTAAAATAATACCAAGTGCTTTCATACTTCAATCCCTCCAATGTCAATAGTCTGTCCGCTTTCAAGCTTGCCGTCTTTATACATATCAATAGTTGAATTTCCAAAAACAACACAGTTTTTGCCGATTTCAACATTATCCGGAACTACTGAGTCGCTGCCGATTACTGTTATGCCGGTATTGTAAATTTTAGGCTTATCCACATTAGGAATGTTTTCACCAATACCCATTTTAACATTTTCGCCTATAACAGAACCTTCATCTATAATACAGCGGTCGATAAGAGCGCCTTTTTTAATAACACAGTTTGCCATAATTATTGAATCTTTAATAACAGCGCCTTCCTCAACGATAACCCCTGTACTAATAACAGAATCCTCAACAGTACCATAAACTTCGCAGCCCTCAGAAATAAGACTTCTTTTAACAACAGCGTCGGCAGAAGTGTAGAGAGGGGGCTGGTGTTCACTGTTAGCGTATATTTTCCAGAAATCCTCGTAAAGATTAAATTCAGGAAGAGATTTTTTAAGTTCCATATTGGCTGCCCAATAGGATTCAATAGTTCCAACATCTTTCCAATAGTCTTTGAAACGATATGCGTAAAGAGATTTTCCTCTGTTAAGCATAGCGGGAATAATGTGCTTTCCAAAATCACTGTCAGGGTGAATATTACTGTCTTCTATAAGAGCTTTTCTAAGTTCGTCCCAAGTGAATATGTAGATACCCATTGAGGCGAGATTGCTTTTAGGATGTTCAGGTTTTTCCTCAAACTCATAAATCTTGTCGTTTTCATCAGCGTTCATAATACCAAAACGGCTTGCTTCTTCCAAAGAAACTTCCAAAACGGCGATAGTAACGTCACAGTTATTCTTTTTATGGAAATCAAGCATTTTTGAATAATCCATTTTATAGATATGGTCACCTGATAAGATTATAACATATTCAGGGTCATTAGCGTCAATATAGCCGATATTCTGGAAAATAGCGTTTGCTGTACCGGAATACCAGTCGCCTTGTTCTCCGCCTTTAACGTGAGGCGCAAGAATTGTAACTCCTCCGTTTTTTCTGTCAAGGTCCCAGGGAATACCGATTCCAATGTGCTGGTTTAAGCTTAATGGCTGATACTGAGTAAGAACACCGACAGTATCAACACCTGAATTGACACAGTTACTCATAGGGAAATCTATTATTTTGTATTTACCTCCGAAAGTAACGGCGGGTTTAGCGTTTTTACTTGTCAAAACGCCTAATCTGCTTCCTTGTCCGCCAGCCAAAAGCATAGCCAACATTTCTTTTTTTCGCATAAAACAACCTCCTGTCAAATATTTAATTTTTTAGCGAAACACCGCACAAAGTATATTAAAAACAATTTTTTAAAGTTAAAATTATTTTTATTTTTTAATTTGTCGGTGTTTACTTAGATAAATCCAAGAAACACTGATTAATTAGCGTAAAGCTGATTTCAGCGCGAGATAACAACAATCATTAATAATTATATTCTCAAAAATAAATTTAATAACAAAATTTCAATATTAAAATAATTCATAGAAAGATAAGTTATAGTAATTACACTTAAAAATTATACCAAAAAAATATTTTACGAGTGCGTAAGTACTGTTGGGCAGTAAGCGAATTGCGAAGCAATTTGCAGCCCGTGCAAGTAAAATAATTTTTTTGTAACTTTTAAAGTTTAATTATTATAAAATAAGTGTTTATTTTTTAACCGTCATTTTCTTGATTTTTTAAATTATTAATAACTGAAGCTATATAAGTAAAAATATAATTATAAAATTAATAATCGCTATAGAAAACATATCAAAAATGAAAATAAATTTTTTAATCAAGTGAGTAAATTTTCATATTTTAGGCGTTGCTAAACGTCGTTGGTTACAAATATTTTTATGAAATAAAAATATGAGTAGTATTTGACAAGTTCCCATAGACAGCAGTGCGGCAAAGCACATTAATACATCTGATTTCAGATTGTATATTTTATAAACAATATTATATCATATTTCGTTGGAAATGTACAATACTTTTTTTTTAAAATTTACCAGACATATTAAAAAATATGTCAATATAACCAAATATTTGTTATATTTCTTGGGGATTTTAAGTGATTTTTATTATATAGTGAAAGAACTTGAATAACGGTAAAAAAATATTTTACGTTCGCTTGCGGCAAAAGTCGGTAAGCGAATTGTGAAGCACTTCGCAGACTTTTGAGTAAAATAAATTTTTTTACTTCTTTTTAAGTTCTTTCACTATAGGAAGGGTTTTTTTAGTATTGCCTTAAGAAGCTCAAAATAAATTTTAAATTTTGGAATAAAAATTTATTATAGGGGGTTTAAAAAAATTAATTATATAGTATACTTAATATAAGGAAAATTTAAGGAAACTCCCCTCAGGATTTTTCTTATATGAACTGCGGCAATTCTGGAATTGCTGTAGCTTTAGGGAAACACCGAACAAAGGATATTAAAAACAGTTTTTTAATTCGTCGGTATTTTCTTACAGCAATTCCAGAATAAACAGAGGATAGAAAAAAATATTTTATTCAATATTTTTTTACGCTTTCGGCGTTTTAAAAACGCCTTTCGCTAAAATATAAAATAAAATATTCTTTTCTATCTATACCGGAATTGCTGTAGCTGTCTGTAAAAAATTTAACAGGAATAGAGGGAAATAGATGAAACTAACCGATTATAAAAAAATACATTTTGCGGGAATAGGTGGAATAAGTATGTCAGGATTAGCTGAGATACTTTATAATGCCAATCATATAATAACGGGTTCTGACAATACAGAGTCAGATACCACCAGACACCTTGAAAGTATTGGCATAAAGGTATGCATAGGACAAAAAAAAGAAAATATTGAGCCTGATACAAATCTTTTTGTGTATACGGCAGCATTAAAAAATGATAATCCGGAGATATTGGAAGCTGAAAGACTGGGAATAAAAATAGTTGACCGCGCGGAGCTTCTCGGAAGTATGATGAGTAATTATACATATCCGATTTCTGTAGCTGGAACCCATGGGAAAACAACCACAACATCAATGATTACCGAGATTCTTTTGGCTGATGGCAGTGACCCCGCTGTGACTGTAGGCGGAATACTGCCGTCTATAGGAGGAAATTTTAGAATAGGAGGAAATAAATATTTTGTTGTTGAGAGCTGTGAATACTGTGATAGTTTTTTGAAATTTAATCCTTTCAGCGGCGTAATTTTAAATATAGAATATGACCACGCTGATTATTTTAAGTCGCTGGAACAGCTGTATAACTCGTTTAATTCTTTCGCTAAAAGAATACCAAGAGAGGGTTTTCTTGTGATAAATGAGGAAATTCCGAAAATTGATAAGGTTTTGGACGGAATATACTGCGAAACAGTTAAATATGGAATAGGAAACAAAAAAGGTTTCAGCGCTGAAAACGTTGTTTTTGATGAAATGGGATTTGGAAAATATACCGCGGTTTTAAATGGTGAGAAAATATGCGATATCTCTTTGTCTGTTCCGGGAAGACACAATATATTAAATTCCCTTGGAGCTGCGGCTGTTTGCTATAAACACGGGATTTCCGCTGAAAGTATAGCAAAGGGGCTTAAAAATTTTGGGGGAACAAACAGGCGTTTTGAGTATAAGGGTTCTTTTAACGGTGTGAGGATAATTGACGATTACGCTCATCACCCAACAGAAATAAAGTCTACTTTAAGTTCCGCTAAAGTAAATGGAAACGGCAAGGTATGGTGTGTATTTCAGCCGCATACTTTCAGCAGGACAAAGGCCCTTTTAAAGGAATTTTCAGAATCATTTGACAACGCCGATAATATAATCGTGCTTGATATATATCCGGCAAGAGAAAAAGATGATGGAACTATTCATTCGAAAAATCTTGCTGATTTAATAAAAAAAAGGGGAAAAAATGTTCTTTATTCAGAAAACTTTGAGGAAGCTGAAAGATATTTGATTTCACATTGTAACCCACAAGATATGTTAATAACTATGGGCGCTGGAGATGTATATTTGGTGGGAGAGGATATTTTATCCACAATATCCACAGAATTACCCACAATTTAAATTTGATTTTATTAACAGAAATACCCACAATTTTATTATTGTGGAGAAAATAATTATAAATTAGTAAAAAACGGCGTATTAAAGGTTTTTTTATCGCCGTTTTTTTTTTCGTATATAATAAATAAAATAAAGTTATCCACAATATCCACAGAGTTACCCACAAAAGAACAAAAGTTCGGCTGAATTGTGTATTAAAATTTAAAAAATTTAACGTATTATCCACAAAAATATTGTAATAATGTTCGGTAGATGGTATAATTCTTGATATGGTTTTGTATAATTTTGGTTTGTTGAATATAGGCAATACCGACAAATTATTTTTATTTCCTCTTTGTGCGGTGTTTCCTATAATATAACGTGAGTTTGATGAAAAGGAGATTTTTTATATGGCTGAAAAAATAAAAAAAAGAGAAGAAATAAGCGAGGAGTATAAGTGGAATGTAAAAGATTTGTGCGCGAGCGATGAGGAATGGAATAAGCTTTTTGATTCGGCTATGCGCGAGATAAAAAAATTAGCGGAATTTAAAGGAAAACTGGAATCAGAAAATAATACGGGAAAATTTGGAGAGGTTTTGCTTGACTGTCTGAAAGCGAAAGATAAGGCAGGCAGACTTACAGAAACAGCTTATGTATATGCCAATCTCCGATTAAATGAGAACAGCGCCAATTCAGTTTATCAAGCAATGAGCGGAAAAGCTGATAATCTTGTTACTGTATATTTTTCCGCTTGTTCTTTTATAGAACCGGAAATACTTTCTGCTTCGGAAGAAATAATAATAAATGCTTTGGAAAGTGTGAGCGAGCTTAAAATTTATCAGCATTATATTGAAGATATTCTTCGTTCAAAAGAGCATATTCTTCCAGCCGAACAAGAGGAAATTCTTGCTCGTACCAATGAAATGGCTCAGGCTCCAGATAACATTTTTGGAATGCTTAATAACGCTGATTTGAAATTTGATGATATAAAAGACGAAAAGGGCAATATTGTTCCCCTTACTCACGGAAAATATATTTCTTACCTTGAGTCCGCTGACAGAAATGTGAGAAAGCAAGCTTTTGAATCTTGCTATAAAGCTTATTTTAAACAAAAGAATACTCTTGCCGCTATATACAACGCTTCTGTAAAAAAGGATGTTTTTTTCTCAAAGATAAGAAAATACAATTCCTCTTTGGAGGCTTCTCTATTTTCCACAAATATACCTGTTGAGGTGTATAAAAATCTTATTGCCGCGGTAAATAAATTTTTGCCGCTTATGCATAGATATATTGACATAAGAAAGAAAAAACTTAATCTTGACGAACTTCATATGTACGACTTATATACTCCTATAGTTAAAGAAGCGAATACTAAAATGCCATATGAAAAAGCGAAAGAAATTATTGTTAAAGCGCTTGAACCTATGGGAAAGGAATATGTTGAGGAACTGAAAAATGGTCTTGAGGGCGGCTGGATTGACATTTATGAGAATGAGGGAAAGAGAAGCGGAGCGTACGCTTGGGGCGCTTATGGCTGCCATCCTTATGTTTCTTTAAATTATGACGGAACAATAAACAGTATGTTTACTCTTGTTCACGAAATGGGACACGCTATGCATAGTCATTACACTTGGTCAAATCAACCGTATGTATATGGTGATTATACTATTTTTGTGGCGGAGGTGGCTTCAACCGTAAACGAGGCTCTTTTGATGGAATATCTTTTAAAAACCACAACAGACAAAAACGCCAGAGCGTATTTAATAAATTATTTCCTTGAACAGTTTAGAGGAACTTTGTTTAGACAGACAATGTTTGCTGAGTTTGAGCTTATAACTCACGAATTGTCTGAAAAAGGTGAAACGCTGACTTTTGACAGTTTGTGCAAAATATATAGAGAGTTAAATATTAAATATTTCGGGGACGGAATTGTTATTGATGAGGAAATTGACAGAGAATGGTCGAGGATACCTCATTTTTACAACGCTTTTTATGTTTATCAGTATGCCACGGGATATTCCGCCGCTATTTCATTATCAAGAAAAATTTTAAATGAAAACGGCGCTGAAAATTATATTAAGTTTTTAAAAGGCGGTTCGTCGGAATACTCAATTGACCTGCTTAAAACAGCTGGTGTTGATATGTCTGTTTCAAAGCCTATTGAGGACGCTATGGAAGTGTTTAAGGGGTTGCTTGACAAAATTGAGTGATTTTGAAAACCCCGTGGGACGCTGTCCCATCCGCGCTGAGTTAAGACCGTGGGACGCTGTCCCACACCCTGCAATCCTTTTTGAAAAAAGGATTGACCTAAAAACTTTAAAATGCAAAACTTCGTTTTGCTTAAAAAATCATACTTACAGTCTGCGAAACGTAGTTTCGCTCAAAAGTTCTTTGCTTCTTTCTTTCAATTAGTGCCGCAAAGAAGTGCGGTCGGCGTAAGCCGATTTTTGGCGAAGCTAAAAAC
>CAOJPS010000090.1 GCA_948441255.1 uncultured Eubacteriaceae bacterium
TAATGGAACCTTTTTCTATCGCAAAGGCTGGTCGCAAAGCTGCGCTTTGCTGCTCTCCTATGCAACCTAGGGTTCCAAACCTCCCAAAATGCTCTCCACGCATTAAAAACCTTGAGGTTTCATCTCAAACTCCTCCCGCTTTTTGAAAAAGCGGGGCAAAAACTTTTATGCGAAACTACGTTTCGCTGAATTTCACCGAAAATTTTTGTCGAACTCACGTTATTTTAAATTGTTTTGAAAGGAGAATATTATGATTAATTTTAAGATTAAAGTATTAGCAATAATGCTTTTTACAATTGTTTTTGCTAATGTTAATGTTTTCGCTGATTCAAGTAATAAAGTTAATAAATTTATGTCGGTTAAAGAGGGAGATTTTAACGGTGAGGCGTTTATTGAAATTATGCCTCTTAGTAAAATAAATATGGACGACACGATTTTTATAACTATTAAAAATGCTGATTTTTATGCTGATTTGAGAGATTATCAATATAATGCTCTTGGAGAGGAAAATACATATAATTTTTTAAAAAGCAAATATGAGGAACTTGAAAAAGAATATTCTAAGGAAAACAGTGGAAAAGATTTGGCTTTTATACTTCTTTTTGAACCGCTTATAACAGAATATAATTCCGCAAAATTTCCATACAAAGTAAAAGTGGTTGGCAAAGATAAACTAGAGGTTAAATTATTTGGAATTACTGAGGATTATGTAAATGAAAAATTCGCTGATGCCGGCAAACCAATTTATCATATTCCATTGCCTTTTACTAACGCTAGAAAAGGGGATATAACTATAAAGCTTGATGGTAATAATACTACTATTAGACAAAAATATTCGGCTATTATAGCTGTTTGTTCGGAAAGACAATCGGACGAGTTTTATTATGGGGACGCTGACGGAAATGATGTCATTAACATTAATGACGCAAGCGTTTTACTTAAAAAAATTCTTAATAATAATTATGTTTTGCCTATTGAAAATATGACAGTGGATTTTATGAAGTATGTTGATTTGGACGGTGATGAGGTTTTGACGGCAAAAGATGTCGCTCTTGTTCTTGAAAAAGCTATAGGGAAGTAATTAACGTGAGTTCTATGAAATTTTATAACTAATGGAACCTTTTTCCATAGCAAAGGCTGGTCGCAAAGCTGTGCTTTGCTGCTCGCCTGTGCAGCCCAGGATTCCAAACCTCCAAAAATACTCCCCACGCGTTAAAAACCTTGAGGCTCTGCTTCAAACTCCGCAAACATAGTCAGTGCTTTTGACAAAGCCAAAAGCCGGCTTACGCCGTCCGCACTTCTTTGCGGCACATATTAAAAAAAGTTTGACAAAAACTTTCGCACGAAACTACGTTTCGCTGAGTTTCACTGTAATTTTTCGTCGAACTCACGTTAATTACACTTTAAAAGTTACCAAAAAAATCATTTTACTTGCACGGGCCGCAAATTGCTTCACAATTCGCTTATCGCCCAGCAGTGCTTGTGAACTCGTAAAATATTTTTTTGTTATAATTTAAGTGTAATTACTATAATGGAAAATTTTAATTTAATTTTTACATTATTATTGAAATTATATTATTTTGGTGTTATAATTAATTTAAGGAAAAGCATATATTGTTAAATATGATTTATTATGAAAATGTATTTTAGAGTTTATTTTAAAGGAGTTGATTATTATGGCTATATATGGTGTGCAGTCTACAGAAAACTATTACAGAGTTCTTTCTACAGGTCAGAGAATTAACAGTGCGGCAGACGACGCTGCCGGACTTGCCGTAAGTGAAAAACTTCTTTCTCAAAGTAATGGTTTTGACAAGGGTACTCAAAACGCTCTTGACGCTAAAAATTTGCTTAGTACCGCGGAGGGCGGGCTTAGCAATATATCTGACAGTCTTCAGAGAATGAGGGAACTTGCGCTTCAGGCATCAAATAGTTTTTATACTTATTCTGATAAAAAATATATTCAAAATGAAATTGACCAGCTGAAAGAAGGAATTGCTGATTCAGTAAATAATACTTCTTTTAATAATAAAAAACTTCTTGATGGAAGTAATGGAAATTTTCATTTCGCTACTTCTCCCGATGGAAGCGGTTATGACATTTCTTTGGGAAATAAAGTGCTTGAGAGTCTTGGTATATCGGATTTTGATGTTACAAAAAATTTTGATATAAAAGATATAGACAGCGCGTTGAATACTGTTAATTCTATTAGGAGCGATATCGGTGCCGCAAGCAACAGACTTGATTATACGATTTCGGAAAATCTTATTACTTCTCTTAATTTGCAGGCTTCACGCAGTGGTATTGTCGACGCTGATATGGCGTTATATGTTTCTGATATGAAAAAAGAAGAGGTTATGGACTATTATAAAATGTTTATGCAGAAAAAGAACCAGGAAAACAGCCGTAGCATTACAATGAAACTTTTAAATAGCCTTTGATTTTGGGTTTTTTTGAATCGTATTTGAAAATTCAAAAATTATAAAGGACTGTGAAAAACCAAGGCGGTATTTTTTGCGGTCCTTTTTTATTAATTTTTTTAGAGGTATTTTGGTATGAGTATTTTTAAACAGTTTTTGATTTCTATTTATCAGTTTGAAAGATATAACGAACTTGTGGGATTGAAAGCCGCAAAGGTTGTTTTTTATGAAATAGTTCTTTTTATTATTACAACAGCTGTTTCCTTTTTTCCTTTTATTTCTGTTTTTGTTGGATATGGGGGAGCGGGCGGTATTGTTGAACGATTTGTTCCTGATTTTAAAATTGAAAATGGCGTTCTTGAGGCGGAAAGCGCTGTTTTTGATGAAAATGGAATGCTTATAATTATTGACGGAAATAATACGAGAAATGAGTTTGATTTGAGAACATTTATAAATTTGAAGGGAGCTGTAAGTGGTATTATTTTTGACAGAGAAAAAATTATCGCTAATAATGGATTGAAAACTCAAACAATTACATACGCTGACTTTTTAAATTCTTTGGGAAAAGATAAATTTGAAAAGTCTGATATTTTTAAGTATATATCTTTGATAAATACTTTTTTTGTTATGTTTTTTGTTTTTAGTATTGCCATCTTTATTTTCTTGGAAGTTATTGGAATTTTGTTTTTGAGTGTTTTTGCTTTGATTATGAATTTGTTTTTTAAAAAAAATATAGATTATTTGGGACTTCTTAAAATATCAGTTTATGCTAGGTCTTTGTCAGCGGTGATGTCAGCGGGATTTATTTTTATTGGTATTAGCCTTGATTTTATTTTTGTGGCTGTATTGAATTTGGCTTATATCTTTTTTGCTATTAAAAAATATAAGTTGTGCTGAAAATAAGAATGTTTATTAATGTTTTTTTTGGTATAATTATATAATATATTTATTTGGAATCTTTTTTGACGAAAGATATTGGTTTGAATTTTGACTAATATCTTTTTTTATTTATATTTTATTTTTATATTTTTTTTAAAAGACTTATTTTATTTTTTTCGTATTATTAGTTATAAAATAAAATAGTTGACAATAAAATAGTTTTACTGTAAAATAGTTTTACTATAAAATGATTTTTATGTTAATCTTGATTAAAAATGTTCATTTTTCAATTTGATTGACTATATAGTCAAATCACTTAAAAACAAGCAAGTTCAGCGGCTAAAAATCATTTTCACTTTGTTAGTGTCAGTCAGCGTAGGCTGCGACTACGTTCTCCTTCCACTGCCTTGTGAAAATAATTTTTCTCTCGCTTCCTTTTACTTATTTTCAAGTGATTTGACTATAAATGCTTTTTAATTTGGGATTAGAGTTAATTGAGGTGAGAAAAGAGGTTTTTTATGTATGAATCTGAAACTGCCGCGAAAAAATTGATTGCCTTTATGGATGAAGCTGTTAGATATAAGGCAAGATATATTAAAAACTGCGGTATGTTTAAAAATGATAATAATTTGAGTGAAAGACAGATTAGAATTTTAATTACACTTTCTATTTATGAAAAAGACAGTGTTTCGGAAATGGCTAAGTTTATGAATATTAGTAAGAGCACTTTATCTATTATTTTATCTAAAATGATTAAAAAGGGCTTTGTAACTAGAGAATATCCCGGAGGAGATGGGGATAAAAGAAAAACTTATTTTAAAATTACAAATGAGGGGATTGACCAGCTTAAAGCTTTGGGAGATTCGTTAATTGAGGGTTTTAGGACTGTTTATGAGTCTTTTTCTTGTGAGAAAAAGAAAGATTTTTTTGAGGGTGTCAAAAAATTGTCTGATTCCATTAAAGCGTTAAAAACTGATTTTTATAATATCGCTGTGAACAGTGAGTTTTATAAAGAAATCAGCGCTTCTGATGAGGTTTCCGCTATGGCTGTTAATTTTTATCTTTTCTTTATCTGCTTCGCTGAATATTATGAATCAATTTTAAAAGAAAGGATTAAAATAAATTATGATTTTAAGGCTTTGACGAGAAACAGATATAATATCCTTCATTGTATTGAGTATTTTGGATTTGACACTGTTTCTAAGCTTGAGGAATATCTTTGCCAAAGCGGTTCGGCTGTTTCTATAGCCGTATCTAAACTTGTTAAAGAGGGGTATCTTTATAAAGAATATCCCAGCGGTGACGAGGACGGGCGGATTGTTTACATACGCTTGACAAAAAAAGGCTTTGAAATTATTGACAGCGCTAAAAAAGGCGCTTTTGAGGCTTTTACAATGTATTTTGACGAGTTTTCTGAAGAACAAAGAAAAAACGCTATTGAGGCTTTGAAATGTCTTTCGAATGTTTTTGCTATGTAATTTTAATATTTTTTCCCGCGAAACGTAGTTTCGCGTGGAAGTTCTTTGCTTCTTTCTTTCAAGAAAGAAGCGGAGTTTGAGGCGGAGCCTCAAGGTTTAGGTTTTTATATTACTTTTTATGGGAGGATTTGAAAAATGAAACGTTTTAGAAATTTAGCTTTATCTCTTTTGTCTGTTTCTATGATATTTACAGGCTGCGGCGGAGGTGATGATATTCTTGTTCCGGAGGAATCAAAAACAGCCGTTGAAGCGGAAATCGCGGAAAGCCAAAGCATTAAGAGCGAACTTGTTTACGCCGGTCAGGTTAAACCAAATGAAACTGTTAATGTTACAAGTAAAATTTCAGGGCAGGTTTCTAAAGTTAATTATGATGTGGGCGATACCGTTAGAGCGGGCGACGTTATGTTTACTTTGGACCAGAAAGATATTCAGGACCAAATTAAACAGCTTAACGCTCAGCTTAATGTGAGCAACGCTTCTGTTAACAGTGCCAGAACCAGCCTTAGCCACGTTGACGGCGCTCAAAGCGAAACCCAGGAACTTTCTTTAAAAACCGCTGTTGAAAACGCTGAAAAGGCTGTTGAAAACGCTGATGTTCAGATTCAAAACGCTAAGGTGGCTATTGAAAACGCTAAAACAAGCATTGAAACGGCTAAAACAAATGTTGAAAATACAAAGGCTTCCCTTGATAATGTTACAGAGCGGTATAATAATATGAAAGTGCTTTATAACGCGGGAACTATTACAAAAAATGATTTTGATTCTACAGAGCTTGCTTATACTCAGGCACAAAAAGCTTATGAGCAGTCTCAGAATTCTCTGGTTCAGGCACAGAACTCATTGTCACAGGCTGAAAGCTCGCTGACACAGGCTGAAATAGGAAAAAAACAGGCGGAAACTACCTATAATCAAGCAAAAGAAAGCTACAATATTTATGTCGGCAAAACTACAGGTGAAAATAAAGAAACCGCTCAGGCAGGTGTGAACAGCGCTGTAGCTTCAAGAGAAGCTGTTCAGACTCAAATAAATGTTTTGCGGTCGACTTTGAATGATACTGCTGTTAAAGCGCCTATATCGGGAATTATTACCGCTAAAAATATTACGGAAACTAATATGGTGAGCGCTCAATCCGCACCTTTTGTTATTGTGGATATGTCTAAAGTTACCGTTGATGTGAATGTTTCTGAAAAACTTATTAATGTTATAAAACAAGGCGATGAAGTGGACGTTACTATTCCTACTGTCGGGGACGCTGTTATTACCGGAAGAATTAAAACTATTACTCCTTCCGCTGACCAGACTAATACTTATCCTGTTAAAATTGAGATTGACAACGGCGCCGGAACTATTAAACCGGGTATGTTCGCCGAGATACACTTTGTTGAGAGTGTTAAAGATAATACTGTAGTGGTTCCTAGAAATACTGTTTTGGAAAGCGCTGAGTCAAAATATGTTTTTGTTGTTGAGAATGGAAAGGCTGTTAAAAAAGACGTTGAAACCGGAATTGACAACGGAAATGAGATTGAGATAGTTTCCGGTGTTTCTTTCGGTGAGAATATTATTGTTAAAGGTCAGTCTTATGTCAGCGATGGGGAAGAAGTTAATATTGTGGGAAACGGTGAGAAATCTTCGGAACAGAATAGCCAAACTGACGCTGACGGCAAGGAGGAATAGTTGATGAACAGTTTATCAAAAACAGCCGTAAAACGACCGGTGACTATATTTATGTGCGTTCTTGCCGCTGTCGCTTTTGGACTTATTTCATTGTCGAACCTTAAATTGGACCTTTATCCTAATATGAATATTCCTGTTGTACTTGTTATGACTTCTTATGAGGGTGTGGGTTCCGAGGAAATTGAAAATCTTATTACGGAGCCTATTGAAAGCGCTGTTGGAACAGTTTCGGGGCTTGATACTATTTCCTCAACGTCTTCTAATGGTTCTTCTATGGTTATGATTCAATTTGACTCTAGTACCAATATTGATACCGCCGCTATGGACGTAAGAGAGTATGTTGACCTTGTTAAAAGCCGACTGCCTGACGACGCCGGCGACCCTATGATTATTAAAATTGACCCTAACTCTATGACCTCCCTTAGTATAAGCGCGTCAAGCAGTAAAATGGATACTACGGAGCTTAAAAGAATTGTTGAGGATAAAATCTCTGACAGACTTGAGCGTCAGGACAGCGTTTCCAGCGTGAGTGTGCTGGGAGGACGGGAGAGAGAATACCGCGTTATCCTTAAAGAGGAAAAATTAAGAGGATATGGTATTTCGGAGTCTATGGTTACAAATATGCTTATGGCTGAAAACTCCAATACCCCTATGGGAAGTATTGAACAAGGTGATAAAAACCTTACTTTGAGAGTTAAGGGTGAGTTTAAGGATATGGAAGAAGTTAAGGACATTCCGTTTACTCTCTCAAACGGTTCTATTGTTTATCTTAGAGATTTCGCTGATATTGAGGAAGTTTTTCTTGAGGCGTCAAGCGCTTCTTTTACTAATGGTGAGCCAAGTATTTATATCTCTGTCAGAAAAACCTCGACGGGAAATACTGTTGATATGTCGGAATCGGTTTTGAAGGAACTTGAAAAAATTAAGAGAGAAATGCCCGATGTTGATTTTCTTATTATAAACGACCCTGCTGACCAGATTAACAGTTCTATATCAAATGTTGTTACCTCCGCTTTTCAGGGTATTATACTTGCTGTTGTTGTGCTTTATATATTCCTTAGAAATATTAAGTCGACGCTTGTTGTCGCTTTGTCAATGCCTATTTCTATTATTACTACTATTGCCCTTATGTACTTTACGGGAATGACTATAAATCTTATGAGTTTGGGCGGGTTGACCCTTGGTATAGGTATGCTTGTTGATAACTCTATTGTTGTTCTTGAGAGTATTTATAAAAAACTTGAGGAAGGTGTTGATAAATTTACCGCAGCTGTTGAGGGAGCAAGAGAGGTTGGACAGTCTATTTTCGCTTCGACTTTGACAACTGTCGCTGTTTTCCTTCCTATTCCAGTGTTTGGCGGTATGGCCGGAGAATTGTTTAATGACTTGTCTATGACAATTACATATTCACTTACTTCCTCACTTATTGTGGCTTTGACTTTTGTGCCTATGTGTTCTTCTGTTATCCTTAAACCGGAGTCCGCTACGGCAAACATACATAAAAGAAGAAATTTCTTTACTATCGCTCTTGATTTTGTGGGATATATTATTTCAGCTCTTGAGGCAGGATATAAGGCTATTCTCGGAAAGGCGCTTAAACGTAAAAAAATTACTGTTCTTATTGTAATAGCCTGTATTGTATTTACGGGATTTTGTCTTCCATATGTCGGAATTGACTTTATGCCGTCTTCTGACGCCGGTATGGTTAGTATAAATATTACTATGCCTACAGGTACAAGACTTGAGGAAACAAGCGATGTTACCTGGAAGATTGTTAATATTATAAACGAGTCGAGAGAATCGGAGTTTCCGGAAATTGACAATCTCTCGTTTACTACCGGCGGCGGAAGCGGTATGTCGGCTTTGACCGGCGGTTCGGAAGATACGGCTTCTATAAGCATTGAACTTGTTGATAAAGAAAAAAGAGATAGAAGCTCAGCGGAATTCGCCAGAGCGTTAAGACCTAAATTTAAGAATATTGCCGGAGCTGAAATTGAGGTTTCTGAATCCGGCGGAGCGGCGGGACGTTTCTCCGGCGGAGGGGTTACTATAAATATTAATGGTGATGAAACGGAAACTTTGCAGGAACTTGCTGACCGATTTGTTGATATAATAGAAACTGTTCCGGGGCTTTCAGAAGTTAAAACTTCTCTTGAAGAAGCGGCGCCGCAGACTACTATTGTTATTGACAGAAAAAAAGCTTCAGCTTATGGCATTACAAGTTCTTCTGTCGCTAGTATTGTAAGGACAGCAGTTTATGGCTCTGTCGCTACTACTTATAAGGTGGACGGCGACGAGTATGACATAAGGGTTATGCAGGACAGCGATAAAATAAACTACATTAAAGATGTTGAGAGCATTCTTATCCCAACGGCTACAGGGGCTTCTGTTCCTTTGAGAGAACTTGCTGATATTACTTCTGTTGACACTCCTACTACTATTACAAGAGAAAATCAGCAAAGATATGTTTCTGTTACAGCCAACCTTAACAATATTGACCTGGGTACGGCAAATTCTCAGATTCAGGCCAAACTTGACAGTGAGGTTATTATGCCGGAAGGTTATACATATGAGTTCGGCGGAAACACTGAAGATATGAACGAAGCGTTTGGCGCGCTTGGAAACGCTTTAATTCTCGCTATACTTTTGGTTTATATGATTATGGCTTCTCAGTTTGAGGCGTTTTCTTATCCTCTTATGATAATGGGTTCTATGCCTATAGCTATGACAGGCGGTATACTTGGTTTATTTATTGCCGGAGAATCTTTGAGTATGACAGGTATGCTTGGTCTTATTATGCTTGCCGGTGTGGTTGTAAATAACGCTATCGTTTTGGTGGATTACTCAAATCTTCTTATTAGAGAAAGAGGGCTTGATTATACAGAGGCTATGAAAGTTGCCGGACCCGCCAGGCTTAGACCTATTTTGATGTCGACTCTTACTACCGTGTTTGGTATGGTGCCTATGATGATAAGTACAAAAGAGGGCGCTGAAATGATGACAGGTTTGGCTACAGTTATGGTATTTGGACTCTCACTTTCTACACTTATTACTCTTTTGTTTATTCCAGCTATTTATGTTGGATACAACAATGTTAAATATAGAAGAAGGATAAAAAAAGAAAAAAGAAGAGCCAGAAGAGAACAAAAGAAAATGGCTAAACTTAATAAATGATGTGAGTATGAGTTTTTCGTGAGGAAAGTATTAAACACGCCGGGGGCTGGATTTAGTCCCTGGCGTGTTTTTTTACTTCAATTACAAAAAAGCTGGGGGTAGGGGGAAACTTTAGTTTTTGAGATGGAAAAAGGGGAGAAAAAGGAGTTTTCGCAAAATTTTCAATTTTGAGAATATAGATGTACTTTTCACACGAAAAGTACCAAAAGTGCTGAGGGGCTGGATTCGCCCCTCAGAACCCCGCATAAGTTTTTTCCTTCAAGTGATAGGAGTACGGATATTTGGCAGGGCCTGGGGGAACGAAAACTACGATGTGCTTTGGTGGGGTGAGGAAAAAATAGTTACTGAAAAAAGAGAGGGGGATTTGTGGAGGAAGCCCTGGTTTTTGAAATGGAAAAAGGGGAGAAAAAGGAGTTTTCGCAAAATTTTCAATTTTGAGAATATAGATGTACTTTTCACACGAAAAGTACCAAAAGTGCTGAGGGGCTGGATTCGCCCC
>CAOJPS010000091.1 GCA_948441255.1 uncultured Eubacteriaceae bacterium
TCAGTATATATAAACCCCTCCATATTGTAATAAGGTATTTTTACCGTTCTGCCTTTTGGTTCTGAAAAAGACACATTTAAAGAACCAATACATATAATAATCATTGTAATAAGAGCCGATATTTTTTTTATCATATAATAAATCCTCCCTATGCATAAAAAATGCTGACTTGAAAATTGAAAAGACACTATTTGCTTAACTATAAAAATAAAACAGCAAAATAAATTAAGCAACTCTGCCATAACTTCAAATTAATCAACATTTTCATAAAATAATTATAATAATTATTTCCTTAAAATGCAATAGTTATTAAAAAAATAATCAGTCTTTCACAACTTATTCAGCATTCTCCTCAATAAATCGAAAAGAGGTAAGAATTAAATCTATTTGTTGTTCAAAATTTTGATAGATATTCAGATTATCAGCGTGAAACAAAAACACATAAGCAAATTTATCATCTGAAATAAAAATAATGTCTTCTCTTGGTTCATTTTCATCGTTTGTCACAAGATTAGATTTGTCAACCTCAACATTTTCCCCTTTTTCATTTTTAAGAACCAATCCTGACCCATCAATAGCCTCAACCTTAATCCACTTTCCTTTTTTCCCATCAATTGTAACATTAGATGACTTTACAATTCCAGCTTTCAAAAGATTTGCGTATTTGTCTAAAAGGGAATTTATATCCTGATTTTCTGTTTCAAGCTTTTCTTTTTTTATTCCAAGCCAAACTTCTCCATTTCCTGTATCAAAGACAAATTTCGACAAATATCCTTCCACATCTGTAACTATCTCCCAATCTTCATCACAAAAAATTTCAAACCCCTCATTTGTATTTCTATAAAGTTTTTTATCTCCCTGCATTTGTGAATAAATTTCTACCCCATTTTCACTGTAATCAAGGCTGCCATCTTCCAAAGCGCAGCCCGAAAACATAAAAATCAAAGTACATAAAACAATAAATTTATTTAATTTCATAAACAATTCCTCCAAACATAAAATTATAATTTTGCGGGGTTTTCTTAAATATATATAACATTTTTTTTTTTGTCAATATATAAAAATAATATAATTCCACAGACTGTTTATAAAATTTTTTGTTATATCATATAAAATTCTAATAATGTATTGTTATTTGTTAATATATATTGTATAATGATATATAAGATTTATATTTACATAGATATATTTTATATCTTTATTATAACCATTTTATATTTTTATAAAAGCTGGATTAATCAATGTATCTTCCAAAAACTGACAAAAATAATCAAAGGGGCGTGAAAAACGATGAAAAAAAAGATAGCAATCCTCCTTGCCATATCAATAGGGTTATTTTCAGCTTGTGCAGCTGAAAATAATACAGAAGAAAATTTAAGTAATCAAGAAAATAATATTGAAAAACCCCAAGAAATATCAATAATGACAAATACATTTATGCCTTGGGAAGATAATGAAGCCGATGTAAAATTATTTTGTGATGAATACGAAAGGCTCACTGGTATAAAATTAAAGGTTCAAATTCCAGAAAAAGACGAATATTATGAAAAACTAAACATTTTACTTGCTACTGATAATTCTGTAGACTTATTTGAAACAGGCTGTCTTTTTTATCCCAATTACGCTATGTATGACCTTCTTTGGGATATGACAGACGCATGGGAAAAATCAGAAATAAAAGATATTACTGATGAGAAATATATTGATTCACTTAAAATAAATGGTCGTTTATACGGTTTTCCCCTAACAGCGGGAAATGGTACAGTTACATATGTTCGTAAAGATTGGCTTGAAAAACTTAATATTTCACAGCCTAAAACTTATGACGAATTTCACGATATGCTTAAAAAGTTTAAAACTTTAGGAGATGACATAATTCCCCTTACAGCGGCAGGACTTGTAAATTCGGAATCTCCCTATAGTCTGTATTTAAGGGAATTTTACCAAGACGCGAATCCTGACTTCTATTTAAAAGACGGCAAATATGTAGACGGTATGACAGAACCAGAAATGCTTGAGGCATTAAAAAGAATGAAACAGGCATTTGAGGAAGGACTGTTAGACAAAAATATAGCAAAAAACAAAACGTCAAACTGCCGTGACAAATTTTACGAGGGAATTGTAGGCTGTTTCAACTATTGGGCAGGAACTTGGGGGAAAACAATGGATAAAAAAGTAAAAGCCACTGACCCCAGCGGAGAGGTTGCCGCGCTTCAGCCTTTAGATGGTATAAAATATCTTGAAAGACCACCTCTAGCGATGGTAATCTCAAATAACTCAAAATCTCCAGCTGGGGTTTTCAAATATTTTGTCGAATATTCCCACGATGGCGGAGAAGGACAAATGCTGTTCACATACGGTTTGGAAAATCAGCATTGGAGAAAGATATCTGATACAAAGGCGGAAGTAATAGAAGAAAATGCTCTCAATTCCATTTATTTAAAACCCGACCTTTCAATAAATAACTTTGCCGACCCAATTCCAGTCGACCCGGAAATTGCCGCTGGAATAAAGATGTTTTCTGAAACATCAACCCTTGCCCCCCTTCCCGTTGTGTCAAAAGAAACAGGAGATTTATTTTCAGATATAGACGTAATACGCCGTGAAATAATTGAATCTGTTGTAACAAGCGATATGACCATAGAGGAGGGTTTAAAAGAATATGATACCCGAGCCGCAAAGCTTGTAGCAAGAGTCCTCAACAACTTAAACAACAATGATAATACAGAAAGCAATGAATAAGGAGGTGTGATAATGTTTAATAAAATTCGTGTAATTATATCAGGATTTATGATTCTAGTAGCATTAATACTGACCACAATAATTGTTTTCTCAACAGTTTCATTAAGCTACACAAAATCGGAATATGAAGATTTACTTACAGAATCAACAAATAAATATAAAATGGTAAACTCAATGGAATCCTCCGCCACAAGCATAAAATATCGTAAACAACTTGGCTATGATATAAGTTTTCAGCAGCTTAAACTTATAATGTCAATAAAAGACTACATAGCAACCTATGAGGAAAGCGGTTCAGAAGATGTTAAAATCATAAGCGACCTTTTAGGAACTTTCAAAGAAAATGGAATGGACCCAACAATAATAATTACAACACTTCAGGATATGAGTGATTTTGTTACGTCTTCTCTTGAAACAAAAGATGTTGAACTTTCGGCTTCTATGAATAAACTTATAATTTTCACAATAATCGCTGTTATAATTGTTCTTGGAATAGTTGGCTTTTTGTGTTATTTCTTTCCAAAACGACTTGCTGACCCAATTACAAATATCTCGGAATACGCCAAAAAAATCAGTAAAGGTCAATTGGAAAATCTTGTCACTCCAAAAACAAAAATAAAAGAACTCTCAGAACTTACGGATTCTTTCCAAAAACTTGCTTCTTCTGTTACAGATATAATAGCTGAAGTCGATAACGTATGTGAAGAATACTCAAAAGGAAATAACAGAACAATCCATCTTGAAAACTCAAATTTACAAGGAAGTTTCCTTGAGGTTGGCGAAAAAATAAACAATCTCGTATTAAGTTCTTCAGCAATGTTTGATGAAATATTAAAATCTATAAGAGAATACGCCAACGGAAACTTTGATTTTGAGGCAAAACAATTTCAAGGTGAACACGGAATAATAAATAAAGAACTTTCTATGTGCCAGCAAAATTTTAAAAATGTTATAATAGATATAAATTCTCTTATAACTGAAATTGGCAATGGAAATTTAAAAGCCGCTATAGATATTTCAGGAAAAACAGGCGATTGGCTTACAATAGTAAACGGACTCAATAATCTTGTAAAATCAGTATCTGAACCTATACATACGACTATAGACGGACTTAATATGCTTGCACAGGCAAACCTTAACTATCGGATAAATAAAAAATTCAAAGGCGCTTATAAAGAAATTGCTGATACAATAAATTATCTTGCGGAAACACTCAGCAAATATATATATGACATAAACTCCGTTTTAAAAGGACTTGCTCAGCATGACCTTACCGTTACAAGCAATATTGAGTATCAAGGAGATTTCAGTGAAATAGGAGAGAATATAGCAAGTGTTACAATGAACTTTAAAAATCTTCTTGGCAGTATGCTTGCCGCTTCAGAGCAAATTCAAGCAGGCTCAAAAGGTATGGCAGACTCAAGTACAGGTTTGGCAATAGGCGCTACTCAGCAAGCAGACGCTGTAAGAATATTGTTAGAACTTTCGGAAAGCGTAAATCAAAAATCTTCCGAAAACTTTGAAGCAGCGACAAACGCTAAAGAATACAGCAGTGTTGTAACCAGCGATATTAAAAATGGAAATGAACTTCTTACAAATCTTACAACCGCGATAACAAATATAGCTTCCGCAAGCAACGCGATAAACAATATAAACACTGTAATAGATGATATTGCTTTTCAAACAAATCTCCTTGCTTTAAACGCCGCTATAGAAGCTGTAAGAGCTGGTTCACACGGAAAAGGTTTCTCTGTTGTAGCTGATGAGGTAAGAAATCTTGCTGGAAAGAGCAAAGCCTCAGCTCGAGACGCTGGCGAACTTATTCAGGAAACTCTTACAAGAGTCGAGGAAGGTGTCAAAGTTGTAAATGATACAACATCACTTTTATCAAATATCCTTACTGAAACAACTAAAATCAATACAATAATAGACGATGTTCTTTTAATAAGCGGAGAACAGAAAGAACTTTCAGAAAGAATGCAAATGGAAACAAGCAAAATAAACGATGTTGTGAACAATATAAGCGCTACCTCGGAGGAAACGGCGGCAACTTCTGAAGAACTCGCGAGCCAAATTGAAACCTTTAATGAAAACATTTCATTATTTAAGGTATAAAATTAAATTATGCCGAAAACTTATTAATCTCAAATCAAGTAGGATGCTGCTCTTTTTAAGCCTTCTACTCGCCATACAAGGCGGCGGTAAACTTTTCTTACAAATTTCACCGCACCGTCTTTGTACATAAAAAACACCAATTAATTTTTTATTGAATTAATCGGTGTTTTTTTTATTATAAACGATTAAAAATTCTACACAACTTTTTTATTTTCACAAGCTTTATCAATTAAAAGTTCAAGTTCATCAAGCCTTGACTCAATTTTCTCTACTATTGACTTTTTAGGTTTTGTTTCAGGATGTTTAGGTACAAAAACTGTACAACAGTCCTCATAAGGACGTATTGATATATCAAAAGTATCTATTTTTTTAGCAAGGTCTACAATCTCCTGTTTATCAAAACCGCAAAGAGGACGCAGTACAGTCAATTCCTTAGCCGCCGAATTTATTGAATTTATAGCCTGCATTGTCTGACTTGCCACCTGCCCTATGCTATCTCCCATAACAAGAGCCATAGAACCATTTTCAAGAGCAATTTTTTCAGCTGATTTCAGCATTGCTCTTTTCAAAAAAATAGTTATTTTTTCAGGCGGAACATTATTATATAAATACAGCTGAACCTCTGTAAAAGGGACTATATATAAATTAAACTTGCCTGTATACATCGAAAGTTTTGCCGCTAAATCAATAACCTTTTGTCTTGCTCGTTCCGACGTATGCGGAGGACTGTCAAAATACACAGCTTCAATTTCAACCCCCCGTTTAGCCGTCAAAAAAGCCGCTACAGAACTATCTATGCCCCCCGACATTAATACAGTAGCTTTTCCCGAAGCTCCTATAGGAAGACCTCCAAATCCTTTTATAAGTCTTGAATATATATACACACTATTTCTAATTTCAATCATCCGGATTATGAACATCAACAGTAAGTGAATCCATTCCGTTTAAAACAAACCCTCCAATATCAGCTGAAATTTCTCTTGAATCCATAGGAAATTTTTTATCTGAACGTTTAGTTTCAACTTTAAAAGTAATATTCTTTTCTCCAAACTGATTTTTCATATATTCAAGTGCCGAGTTTCTTATAATATCAATATCTTTGCGCATTATCTCAATACCAGGACACACAGCGGTAACTCCAAGTATATTTACTACTTTAGGAATAACCGTATCATAATCAAAATTGCCTGTTTCGCTCTTTACAAGCAGGCGTCCCTGTTCTTTATACACTCTATACTTTCCCAAATCCTCAAGATTTTTTATAATAATGCGTATAAGACGGTTTTCAACTAAATATCTATTTTTCCCTCTCATAGCTATTTCACCATATTTTACAAGCAATATATTTTCCATATAATCCTCCATTTTTAAAGCTGTTTATACTGTCTTAAAAAAGGAACAATTTCAGAAAGCTCCGAAACACATTTTTCAGCCTCTTCTATTGTATTATCTTCCGAAAAACTAAACCGCAGTGAATTTTGACCAAAACCACCTATAATATCAACCGTACCTATGTGCTTTTTATGATTGCTTGTACAGGCTGAACCTGTTGAAGCAAAAATTTTCTTTTCCTCAAGACAATGAAGCAGCACTTCACTCTTTATCCCGCCAAAACTTATATTAAGAATATATGGGCTTCCTTTTTCCTCATCTCCGTTTATCCAAACATCAGACAATACATTTTTTATTTCCGCAAGTTTATTTTTAACTTCCATAACTTTTTTATAATTTTCGTCTATTTTTTCATTTATATTTTCTGCCGCAAGAGCAAAACCAGCAATTCCCGGAACATTTTCCGTTCCCGAGCGTATTTCATTTTGCTGTTTTCCTCCAACAATCATAGGCTCTATACGGATTCCTTTTTTTATAAACAAAGCGCCTATACCTTTAGGTCCGTGAATTTTATGACCGCTCAAAGTAATCAAATCGGCATATTTTGAGTTGATTCTATATTTGCAAAAAGACTGAACACAGTCAACGTGCAAAAAAGTTCTTAAATTTTTACTTTTAACAATATCATATATTTTTTGAATATTCTGAACTGTTCCAATTTCATTATTGACGTGCATTATACTAACAATAATTGTTTCATTATTTATCTCATTTTCAAGTTGTTTCATATCGACATAGCCGTTTTTGTCAACATCTATATATGAAACAACATATCCTTCTCTTTCAAGCTTTTTATAAACTTCTAAAACAGAAGGATGCTCAATTTTGCTTACAACAATATGTTTTCCAGCTCTTTTATAAGCGTTTACTGTTCCCAAAACAGCAAGATTATTTGCTTCTGTCCCTCCCGAAGTAAAAAATACTTCTTTTTCATCAGACTTAATTATTTTTGAGATAATTTTTTTAGCTTTAATTATTTCTTTTTCCGCCGAAAAGCCAAAACTATGCAAAGACGAAGGATTTCCAAATTCCTCCCCCATTAAATACACCATTTTTTTAATTACTTTGTCATCAACTTTTGTTGTAGCGGAATTATCAAAGTAAATCAATTTAAATCCTCCAATTCATAAAGTAAAATAACGCTTGTCACAAGTCCGGCAGTTTCTGTTCTCAATATTCTTTTTCCAAGGCTTACAGATTGAATGTTATTTATAAAACAAAACTCAATCTCACTTTCAGAAAAACCACCCTCAGGTCCTATAAAAATACCAACTGTTTTACCTTTAAATTCTTTTATAAATTTTTTAATTCCATTATTTTTTTCTTTTTCATATGGTATTAAAGCACTGTCCAAATTTTTTGAATCCTCAACCGCATCCTTAAATGTCACAATCCTATCCACAAAAGGTATTTTTCCCCGTCCACATTGTTTGGCCGCGGCTTCGGCAATTTTATTCCACCGGCAGTTTTTTTTCTCCGCCTTATCACCTATTTTAACAACCGTATTTTCAGTTATCATAGGAACAATTCTGTCAACACCTATTTCTATACATTTTTGTATAACAAGTTCCATTTTATCACCTTTCGGCAAACCTTGATAAAGGGTTATTTTAAGTTCCGGCTCATTTTCATTCTGAAACTTGTCCACTATTTCCGCGAGAACCTGTTTTTTATTTATTCCTATAAGACGGCACAAATAATCAGTGCCGTTTCCATCACAAACAGTTATTTCCTCATCAACTTTAGAACGCAGTACTGTAGCTATATGAATAGCATCCGCTCCTGTAATCTCAATATTTTTTTCGCCTATACTGTTTTTATCAACAAAAAATTTAGGCATATTATCACTCCTGTACAATTTTTATATTCAATTCACTCTTGATGTAACACTCACCCATTCATCTTTAAAAGAGGTATCCAAAATTTCAAAATCATTTTCATTTAAAGCACTGATAACCTCCTCAATCCTATCTTTAATTATTCCTGATGAAATAAAAACTCCGCTTTTTTTAACCGCATTCTTAACTACAGGTATCATAGCTATTATCACATCAGCTATTATATTTGCCACAACAACGTCATATTTACCATATCCCATTTCATCTTGAAGTGCCTTATCATCAATAATATTTCCCGAAGTTACATAATATCTGTCCTTGTATATACCATTTAATCCAGCATTTTCATAAGCTGTTTTAACCGCGTTCGCGTCTATATCAATAGCGTTTGCGTGTTTAGCTCCAAGAAGAAGTGATATTATTGAAAGTATACCACTGCCGCATCCCAAATCCAGTATTTCACTGTCTTTTTTAACATATTTTTCAAGATTAATCATACAAAGCTGGGTGCTTTGATGCATTCCTGTACCAAAAACATGACCAGGATTTATATTGAATATTATACGCCCCTGCGGATTTTCAACTTCTTCCCATTCAGGCTTAATCAATAATTTTTCGCCCACATTAAAAGGTTTATAAAATTCTTTCCATTTATTGAGCCAATCCTCATCATTTGAGTTTGTAAGCTCATAAGTAAGCCTTCCTAAATTAATACCTATATCAGAATTTTTAAGCCGTAAAAGCCCGTTTTTAATATTAGTTAGAATATCCATTCCATAAGGGTTGTTGCTCACATATACAATAACTCTTGTATCTTCCTTTTTTTTGTTTAAAAGTTCCTCATCAACATAATCCCAATATTCCGAACTTGTAATAACAAACTGTTTTACCTCGTCATCATCCTCAACCTGAATTCCTGTCACTCCTGTTTCAAGAAGCATTGCCGTCAACGGTTCAATTCCCTCCGTTGTGGTATATATTTTAACCTCAACCCACTCCATTTAAAGTCCTCCTTATTAATATTTTCACATAGATTAGTGTTTTCATAATTATACCACATAAAAAATATTATGAAAACACTAATTATAGACAATAAATTTGAATTTTGTGTGTTTTTTAGTTTTCATACACACTCTACAACAATTCTTTTCTCCTCCTATTCTGAAATTGCTCTATAGTGAAAGAACTTAAGGCAATACCGCATAATTATAATTTCACAGATTTGGATGATATTTTCCATTACTGTGTCAAAGTCTCTTAACATAGGCTCCGACTATGTTTGCGAGCCTTTTCCTTGTACTGAAAAATGTCATCTCAAATCTGTTTTATTGAATTATGCGGTATTGCCTTAAAAAGAAGTAAAAAAATTTATTTTACTCAAAAGTCCGCGAAGCGCTTCACAATTCGCTTACCGACTTTTGCCGCGGGCGAACGTAAAATAATTTTTTACCGTTATTCAAGTTCTTTCACTATAACATAAAAAAATAAGACTAAATATTTTAAAAAATATAGGTTTTTATTAAAATATCTCTTTACATATTCAGATAAAAAATATATAATAAACTTATTTATTGAAAATTTAAGGAGAATTGAATGAAATGGTAAGAACAAGATTTGCCCCAAGTCCAACAGGATATATGCATATAGGAAATTTAAGAACAGCTCTTTATGAATATCTCATAGCTCGTTCAAACAACGGAAAATTTATTTTGAGAATTGAGGATACAGACCAGGAAAGATATGTTGACGGCGCTGTCGATGTAATCTACAAAACTCTTCAAATGTCAGGAATAACTCACGATGAAGGTCCAGATATCGGCGGAGATTTCGGACCTTATATCCAAAGTGAGCGAAAAAATAACTACCTTGATTACGCCAAAGAATTAATTGAAAAAGGAGAAGCTTATTATTGTTTTTGTACAAAAGAGCGATTAGATAAAATGCGTTCTGAAAGCGGTGAAACTGCCGCTAAATATGACAGACACTGTCTATCTCTATCAAAGGAGGAAATTGAG
>CAOJPS010000092.1 GCA_948441255.1 uncultured Eubacteriaceae bacterium
AGAGCATTTTTGGAGGTTTGGAACCTTTTTGCGATAGAAAAAGGTTCCAATTAAATATAAATTTTATCGAACTCACGTAAAAATAAATATTATTATTCGACAATATCATCAATTATAGCAATCCAATTTAAAAATGAACAAAAGGAGATGAGATAAAATTTATTTTCACAAGGCGCCGGAAGGAGAGCATAGCCGAATGCCTATGCCGACTGACAGCAACACAGTGAAAATAAATTTTATCTATCGAACTTGTTTATTTTTAGGTTGGATTGCTATAAGTCACAAAAGCACAAGAGTATCAAAAATTCAATACACAGAAATATTATTATTCAACAATAACATTTACATTTTCCTGAACAATATTTTCAGCCTTATAAATAGAAACAGGATTTTTAGAGTTGATAAAAATATTTTTTAAAGTCACGTTATGAACAGGCATTTCATCAAGACCAGAAACAGAAATAGGCGTTTCAGATTTTGTACAAAGTACATTACTTATCTCAATATCTTTAAATTCCGGAATTTCCTCCATAGAAATTTTCTGTCCCTCTTTTGTATCCATATCATAACCCATTGTAAAAATAATAGCCTCTTTAGATATATCCGTCATATTTATACCATCAATAAATATATCCTCAACAATACCTCCTCGCCCTATACAGCTTTTAAATCTAAGTCCCGTGTCTGTTCCAATAAAAGTACAGTCTTTTACAAAAATATTTCTCACTCCGCCAGACATTTCACTTCCAACCACAAAACCCCCGTGTCCGTGATAAACCACACAATTCTCAAATCTCACATACTCACAAGGTGCGGCAAGCTTTCTTCCGTCCTCATTTTTTCCTGATTTAACACATAAAGCATCGTCACCCACATCAAAAACAGAATCTCTCACAACAATATACTTGCAGGAATCAATATCAATACCATCTCCATTCTGCGAAAACCAAGGATTTCTTACACTAACATTTTGAATTAAAACATTTTCACAAAGCCAGGGATGCAATCCCCAAGCAGGTGAATTTTGAAATGTTGGACCATCAATTAGAACATTTTTGCATTTTGTAAAGTTCAAAAGAACCGGTCTTAAATAATCTCTATATTTCTCACATAAATCTTTATCTTTAAGAATAGATGGATTAGGAATAATTTCTCTGTTAGCCTCCATAGCCATTTCCGTAGGCCACCATATTTCCTCTTTTCCCTCAACAACAACCCCGCCGGATTTAACTATAGCGTTCCAAGCCCGTTCTGTCATTTTAAACTTTTTAACAGGTCTCCAAGCGCCGCCATTCCCGTCAATAACACCTCTGCCTGTAATAGCTATATTTTCACAGTCTTTTGCGTAAATAGGCGAAATACATCTATATGTAAAGAAACCTTCCCAGCTTGTATAAATAAGTTCATAATCATCAAAATTAGGACTAAATAAAATAACAGCACCATCTTCAAGATGAAATTCAACGTTGCTTTTCAAAATAATAGGACCGGAAAACCAAATTCCGCGAGGAACAACAACACGCCCTCCCCCATCTGCCGAACATTTTGACACAGCCAAGTTTATAGCCTCAGTGTTAATAAACTTTCCATCACCTTTTGCCCCAAAATCCGTAATAAAATAATCCTTATCTTTAAATTCAGGTATTTTTATTTCAAAATCAAAACCATTCATAGCAAATAAAATCCTCCTTAAAAAAATTTATTTATAGTGAAAGAACTTAAAAAGAAGTAAAAAAATTTATTTTACTCAAAAGTCTGCGAAGTGCTTCACAATTCGCTTACCGACTTTTGCCGCAGGCGGACGTAAAATATTTTTTTACCATTATTCAAATTCTTTCACTATATTACCCAAAATTAACGTCTTCTTACATTTTATTATACCAAAATTTTAAAAAAAGATATAGTAAATTCAGAAAATATCTGATAAAATATACATAAGAAATTAAAAAAATTTACATTGTTAGAGGATTGATGCGAAATGCCAATTAAAGTACCCGATAATTTACCAGCAAAAGAAATACTAAGCAGAGAAAGTATATTTGTAATGAATGAAAGCCGAGCTTTCCACCAAGATATCAGACCTTTACGAATTATAGTATTAAATCTTATGCCAAAAAAGCAAGAAACTGAAGTGCAATTGCTCCGACTTTTAAGCAACAGTCCGCTTCAGGTTGACATAACCCTTTTAAGAATGGAAAGTCACATATCAAAAAATACCTCAATGGACTACCTTTCAACATTCTATAAGGTATTCTCCGAAATAAAAGATAAAAAAACAGACGGAATGATTATAACTGGAGCACCTATAGAGCAACTTGAATATGAGGAAATAACATACTGGGAAGAACTGTCCGAAATTATGGAATGGACAAAAACCAATGTAACAAGCACCCTTCACATATGCTGGGGCGCACAAGCTGGGCTGTACTATCATTACAAAATTCCAAAATACAATCTAAACAAAAAGATATTTGGAGTTTTTGAGCATACTAAAGTATATAATCACTATGACCTACTGCGTGGGTTTGACGACGTTTTTTACGTACCCCACTCAAGGCATACGGAAGTACGCCGGGAAGATATAGAAAAAATAGAAGACCTTGAAATACTGTCAGAATCAAAAGAATCAGGGGTATATATAGTTGCCTCAAAAGACGGCAAAAGGATATTTGTGACAGGGCATTCAGAATATGACTCAAATACATTAAAAAATGAGTATCTGCGTGACAAAAACAAAGGACTTAATATCGAAATACCTAAAAATTATTTTAAAGATGATAATCCAAAAAGCCAGCCTATAGTCAAGTGGAAATCTCATTCAAATCTCTTGTTCAACAATTGGCTCAACTACTATGTATATCAAATAACGCCATATGAATTATAGAAAAAGAGGGTGTGAAAAACTTTTCACACCCTCTTTAATTAATTGAAATTCTTCTTTAAATCAAGAAATCATCAATCAATTTTATATTAAAATCTTTTCCAAACTTCATAAAGAATTTTAGCCGCTTCAGCACGAGTCAAATTATCTTTAGGATTAATGTAACCATTATTTCCCTCAATAATCTTAGCGCCAACAAGTTTAGCGACACCATCTTTAGCATATTCAGAAACATTTGCGCCGTCAGCAAATTTACTTATGTCAGCGGCACTCATATCAACGCCTGCTTCTTCAAGAGTTCTCGTGATAATAGTCATCACATCTTGTCTTGTGATATTAGCTTTAGCGCCAAATTCTTTATCGCTTATACCTTTAACAAGCCCTTCTTCTTTTGCGGCAGCAATAGCTCCACTATAGTAATCAGAAGAAGAAACATCATTAAAGCCAGAATCTTTATTAGAATTAATATCAATAACTTGAGCAAGCATCAATACAAAGTCGCCTCTCTTAATTTTAGCATTAGGAGCAAACGTACTGTCATTGATACCGTTTACAATACCTCTAGCCGCAAGAGCCTCAACATAAGGTTTAGCCCAATTTCCAGTCATATCGGCAAAAGTAACATTTTTAAGTTCAGCACCATAAGTACCAGAGCCAATCAAAGGAGCATAAGCCTTACCTGTAGCCGGGTCATAATAACTTGCTTTAACAATTGTAGTTTTTCCATCGCTGTCAACAAAAGTAACAACAATATTGTCAGGATTAGAAGTATCTCCATTAAACGGAATTTCAACCCAAGACGATTTATTATCTTTCAAATCAGAATCGCTGTCAAATTTAACTTCCGCAGCGTTTCCGCCAAATTCACTTGAAGCATTTACAGTAACTTTTCCCTCAAGCGTCTTAGGCACTTCAATTTTAGCGCCATTATCAGCTTCTACAGTAACTTTAGGAACTGTTTCTGTCTTGTTGCTCTCTGTCTTATTGCTTTCTGCCTTATCGTTTTCTGTCTTATTACTTTCTGTCTTGTCGCTTTCTGTCTTATTGTTTTCAGTTTTGTCGGAAGTTCCGCTTGAAGCTGTAGAAGAAGAACCTTTCTTAGTGGAACCGCCGCCTCTGCCAGTACCAGTAACATCCTTAACCCATTCTTCAGTAGTTTCTTCTGTTTCACCAACTACTTCAGGGTCCTCATAGCCAGGAACACTCTGAATCATAGCCTTAATTTCAGGTTTAAGCTCCAAGAAACCGTCAAGTATAAAGTCACCTGTTTTAGGGTCTTGAGCAAAATGACCAGTATCTACAAGATGCTGAGGTTTTTCAAGAGTTACAAAGAAATCATCAGTAACAGGATCGCCAGAAGCGTTTCTTGACTCAGTATCACTTGTACTCTTAATGTAGTTATAATCCTTATTATAGGATTCTTTTACATCATTTCCATTTTCGTCTTTTCCAATTACATATTCTACTCCATAGTTAGCAATACTATCGCCGCCGTTAGCCTTACCAGACTGTGGTTTATATGAAACAAGACCTTTTATGTTATATTGACACTCAACTTTATTGCTTCCGCTGTAAAGGCTAACATTAGAGCCTTCATTATTGTAAGCTACCAAATTTCTAATAGTCATAAGCGGGTTACTGTTAGAGGTAACACCGGAATTACCATTTTCAAAAGCAATACAATCTATAAGGACATTATTTACGTCCATATAGTCGCCGCCCATTTTAAATCCGTTCTTACCGCCTCGTTCTTTAGACCATACCTGGTCAGTACCATCTTCATTAAGTTTATATCCGCCCCTGTAAGTAATACATTTTTCAAGAGTAACAGGAGCCATATAACCGCCGGACTGTTTACAGAACAAATCCCAGCCATCATCAGAGTTATGGTGAGAAACGCAGCCAACAAGTTTATTTCCATAACCAACAGTAAGTTTTACGGCAAAACCGTCAGAGTTGTTAAATGACGCGTCGGCACAGTTCCAAACCTCACAGTTTTTAATAAGATTATTAGTCGGCCAGTCTTCAACAGTAAGCTGGTCAGAACTTGTACGGCTAACGCACAATCCAGAGTCTTTACTGTCATAAACTTTGATATTTTCAACAATACCATTGTCACCGCCTGTATGGAAAGGCTTAGCGTTCTTTCCGCCGTTTCTTATATGGAAGTTTTTAAACGTCCAATTATCAGCGTGATTTACAAATCCTGAATTCAATTTCTGAAGGTCAAATATAGCGTCCCCATCTGGAACATCAAATCCTGGAACAGCATAACCTTCTTCTTCAGCCTGATATTTGTTATAACCTACAATAGCTTTTCTTTCTGTAAGCGTACCTGAACTTGTGTCTGGAATTTCAGTTTTTTCAGTACGATTATAAACACCTGGAAGAAGAATAATAGTCTGACCGCTGTCCATAAGACCAAGAGCTATATCAAAGTTCATAGGGTCATCAATATTTCCCGTTCCTCCGGCTGTTCCTGTCGGTGAAACATATATAAATTTCTTTGTACGGTCAAAATTACCTTTATGATGAATTTCATACTCATAGTAAGTTGTTTCATAAGAAGTCAATTCCTGATAGTTGCTAGCGTCAGGTGAAATATAACTAGGAGTATACATTACAGTAAATTTAGTTGTGCTGTTCTCATTAAGTTTAACAGGGAACACACAATTTGTTTTTCTTATATAAGAATCTTTGTAAACAACTTTGCCGTCCTGCAAAATTGTTACATTACCGCCTGAGTTATTACTTGTTCTCAAAACAAGATTATACTCATCTTCCTGAGAATAAATACTTGATTTAAGATATATTCTTGGAGTAGTAAGTCTTGTTCCCTCTGTAATAAGAGCTTCCATATCAGTCGCTCTCTCAGATTTTGTAAGAATAACATTACTTACAGTAACATCAGCATAACGGCTCGCGAAGAATCCAACATACAAATTGTCAGGGTCTAAAACATCCAAATCTCTTTCAGCTATACTATCATCATAACGTATAAAGTCTGATCTGAACTCTCCCGACTGATAGTCATAACAAATAGCTTTATAACCATTCTGAACTCTCTCAAGTATCATATGGTATCTCTTTTCTCCGTTCTCATCAGGACCAGGGAAATCTCTTGAAAGAGTATTAGTAACAGAACTTCTATAAACCTCTGGACTTGCGTCATAAGGAGTTTCCTCAATAAATGTTCTGTAAATAAGGTTTATACGGTTCTTTGTAGAATTAAACTGATATGTGTCAGCAGTTGGGTCATTAGGCCAGCCGCTTCCGCTGAAGCCGCCGACAAATACCATATTAGAATAGTTGTAAATAGAAGTACAGTAAGGCTCTGGTTCGCCGTGTATATCTTTAATAGCTTCATCAGGCTTATAAACAAACTGAATCTTAGCGTCTTTGCCCTCTCCAACTACTTTTGTATTGTCTTTATTTGGTATAAAGCCCATAATATCTCTGGCCATAATACCAAAACCTTCCTGACCATCACGGTTTTCATCCGTGTCACCCTGTACATATGAATGTACCACAAAGTCAGCGCTCAATCTAAAATTATCCTTTGTGCTCAGTCTTGTATAATAATAAGCCTGACCATCATTTGAGTCGGCAGCTTTTCCAGCGCCTTGAAGAGCCCAAATACGAATGGAAGTACCTTTTTCCTCAATATTCTGGTCTGTATAACTTTTATTTCCAGTTACAGCCAAGTTTTCTTTCGGCACATATTCTATAAAGCCTTCGGAATTTGTAATTTTATTAACAGCGCTTCCGTCCATTCTTGTGTCAAAAGGAGTTTCTTTACCATTAGCGTCCTTAAAAATCATACCCATTTTATCAGCTTTAACTTCTTTACCGTTACTGCCAATATATGCGTCATGTATTGAAGCGGAAGTAGAGGTTGAAGCTCCAAATATAGCAGGTTTCCAATAGTTTGTAGCATACTCAGTATCTTTTACGGTAATAGGAAGAATAATATCTTCTGTACCATAAGCTTGACTTGTTTCTGGGAATACAATTCTAATCTGATTAGGTTTATTTTTATCTCTTGTATCCCTTATATCAAAGTCATCAAGAATAATTTGATATTCTGTTTCAGGCGCTATAATTTTGTCACCTTTTGAGTATTCATAAGTAATTTCAAGATTTGCTTGATTATACTGTCTTCTTCCATTTTCAACAGTACCCATAGTTCCGTCAGGATTTCCGTTATAATAATCATACCATTTCTTAGCATCATAATCAGAAGCACCCTTCAAAACAGGATAAGTCGTTCTAGGATAAGATGAAATATAAGCTCTAGAGAATATTTTTCTGCTGACTGTTATGTCAAAAGTATCTGTTTTAGTTTCATCATAAGTGCTGAAAACATCAATAGCATATGTTCCCACTTTTGACATATTAACTTTATCGCTTACAACTTTAATTTCAGCATCTCTCAAAATATCAGTTTCAACTGTATTTCCATCAGCGGAACTATAAAATCCTTTAATAGTCAATCCGTTAAGGCTCAGCTCATCTCCAACATCATAAGCGGATTTTGCCGGAGCCAAAGCAACCATAATACTAGAAAGTTTTAACGGAGAAATAGAACCTTTAAAAGAATCAGTCTTACCACCGTTAGAAATTTCAGCAGTATCCTTTTGTCTAACAACAAAGTCAATATTGTTGCCTGCCATATCGGCTTTAATGAAATCTTTTTCACCTACAACCTTGCCTTTTATAACAAACTCATATTTATCTCTGTCAAGAATAACGTGAGAACCGTCATTATAATCAGCCTCAACCACCAAATTCTCCGTTCTCAGCTGCTGGCCTTCATAGTAATCGTATTTCATTGGAGGTGAGGTAATTTTAATATTTGTACAAATTTTTTGTACAATCTCAACAGGATAGTTAAGTTCAAGTTCACCAATTACAATCTTAGCATCATTATAAACTCCAAGATGATCTTTGTCATAGTTTTCAAGAACATATCCTTCCTCAACAACCTTTACATCTTCAGTGCCTTCATATTTAATACCTAATTTAAGTCCTTCAAGTTTAGGTACATTTCCGGCAACGGCTGTCCTGTCCTGTGCATCCTCAAGAACAACAATTTCTGTAGGAGTATGTTCCTCAACCTCAAATTTAATATTGCTGAATGTGGCTTTCGCGTCACGAGCGGCAAAAAACACTGGATAAATAAGTGTATTATCGCCATTTTTACCCATAAAGTTGTCTTTAGGATAATTAATTATAGTTTTTTCCTCAACAATATCAGTTTTTCCATCCTCATCAATAACCTTTAAGCCTTTACTGGTTATTATATAAGAATATCCCAATTTCTCAATTTTCAAATCAAATGTTCCAGCATTAGGAGAAGCTTTAAAGGTATCAGACAATCTCACAAACTTACTGCCGTCCTTATTTGACGGCGCTCTTTTTTGGATATTGTATTTTCCCTTATCATCAAAAGCGTTTCTGACATTTGCTCCAATATAAAATTGGTCGTCAGATTCCATTGCTATAGTCAAAGAAACACTTGGCGGCGTTTTAAACTTATCTCCGCCTTCTCCAGCTGCCCCAGGCGACATAATAAGCATACCTGCTGAAGATTGAGCTGGATTGCTTTCACCTGTACTCGCAATCTGGTCAACATTCATAGTAGCGGAAAAAACAAAGTTTTTTGTTATATCAACACCATCTTTTATACCATAGTAAACAAAGGAATCTTCTCCTTCAGAGAATTTACCTCCAACTTTTGGAGATGGTTTGTCAATTGTAACGCTGCCATCATCATTTACTTTTACTTGAGCGTTACCAGAACCTACGCCGGCATCTGTTCCTTTGTCCCAGGTTACAGCGTCAAGACTAATATCTGAACTTTCAGCGTCTGTAGTTTCTTCCGTATCAAAATCGGAAGCAGTACTTTCTTCTGAGTCCAGATTAATATCTGAAGAACTGCCGTCGGAACCCCCGGTAACTTCCTCACCATCAGCTTCTTCAGCAGAAACCTCTTCAGAGTCAGAATCAGAAACGTCAGTATCTGTATCAGCCGCGTTTTCATCGCTGCCGTCCGCGTCATCAGAAGCGTCAGCTTCCTCATCGCTGCCAGAAACATCAGCTTCTTCACCGTCATCAGAAACATCAGCTTCCAACACTTCCTGTTCATCGTCAGCTGAAATCTCGTCAGAAACCGCCGTATCGTCCGAAACAGTATCGGTTAAATCATCGGCGTTAACTGTAAATAATGTACTAAAAGTCATAGTAAACGCCAGAGTAAAAGCCAATAATCTACGTTTCATATTTTTTCCTCCTTCTTTTAAGATTTGTATTTACAAATGTTCCACGGTTAGAAGGCCAATATCATTAAATATTCACCGTTAAACATCTTCTATACAATTACATTATATACGCAGAAGATGAAAAAATCAATACCATATTTCAAAAATTCCACAAAAGATAGCCGTACAACTATAAAACTATGGTAAAATTGCACAAATTCAAATTTTAGCGAAATGCCGAAAACACTCTTATTAATATTGTATTTGTTATAGACAATTTTAGCAATTTTAACATATATAAGAAAATAAATTTCAATAAATAAAAATCAACATAATTTTCCTGCCATAGAAAAAATATATCTGACCCAACAATAGGCTTCTTATGAAACTACCCAATTACAGCAATCCCACAGTTGAGATAAAAAATTTCAATTAAGGAAACACCACATAATTAAAAAATAAAAATAATTTTTAAAATTATGCTTGCTAAATATTAATTTATAGTATAAAATATATCTAAGAGGATTTTACGGAGATTTATCTCTAAACCTGTTAATTAAATTAACTCGTTTTTAAAATCTTAAATATATTAACGGAGGTGCTTATTATGGCATATCAAATTAATGATGAATGTATCAGCTGCGGAGCTTGCGCTGGCGCTTGTCCTGTAGGTTGTATTTCTGAGGGAGATTCAAAATATGTAATTGACGAATCCGCTTGTGTTGATTGCGGAACTTGTGCTGGCGTATGTCCAGTTGGTGCTCCTAATCCAGCATAATTAATACTTAAATGAAAAAAGGTGTTTTATACGCCTTTTTTTATTACTTCATAAAATTTGTAAAATTCAAATTTTCTTCTTGACATAATTGTTTTATAATGGTATAATGTTTTTTGTAATTGTTAATTATGTATGGGAGCATAGCTCAGCTGGGAGAGCATCTG
>CAOJPS010000093.1 GCA_948441255.1 uncultured Eubacteriaceae bacterium
GGTCAAGGGACTGGTCCCTTGCAGGGTGTGGGACAGCGTCCCACGGTTTTAAGGTTTATGGAATAAGTACAGAGAAAAATAAAATATGCTTGCGTATTTTGTATAAAAATGTTATAATTTCTTGTGAAATGTATGTTTTTTTGCAGGATTGATATTGAAGGTGAATTTTTAGCTTATGTTTGAACACAAGATACTTCAAAATCTGAATGATTATTTTAATGATTTTAATAACCGCCCTGAAAAAGGGGTTTATTTTTATCGTATAAATGGTTATAATTATGAAATTGAAAAGTTTATCTTAAAATATTATGAAGCGGCTAGACTGTCAGGAGTTATTATTAAAGGAAAAATTCAAAATCCTGATGAAAAGAATTTATCTTATTATGATGAAATTATGGGTAAAGATTTTAAAAAAGATATCAGTTTCATTAGTAACGCTTTAAAAAAATGGCTCCCAAGAATGAACGATTATCAAAGAAAAAATGTCGCTTCGTCAATTTATAATACTCTTGAAGATATGGAGATAAGTGGAAAAAATATGCATATTATTAAAAATGTATATATTAAATTTATGTGCTGGCTATACTATAAATTTGAGAGAATTATAAATCAGCTTGGAGAAAATAAAATACCTAAAATTTTGTATGAAGGCGATATAAGCAATTATGAGCTTAAACTTATCTCAATTTTGTCAAACGCTGGATGTGACGTTGTTTTATTACAATACAACGGCGATAAAATTTATTTAAAGTCAGACCCTCAATCTAAATTATCATATAATTTTAATATACAAGGATTATCAGATTTCCCAGAAAATTTTAGTATAAGTTTTATTAGAAAAGAAATTGAGAATAAATTGAATATGGAGAAAATATACCCTCAGTTGCCTAAAGTATCAAACTGTACAAATGCTTGGATTGAGGGAATCGGTTTTGATGATTTTAAAAAAGAGATTAATATCAGAGGAAATGATAGTAATTTTTTTTATAACTGTTTTTATAAAATAAACGGTGTGGAAGATAAACTTACTTATTTAAGTGAGTTATATCAATTTAAACTTGACATAAAAAATAGTAAAAGGCAAATTCTTATAATTGAAAATGAAATTCCCAAACCTAGTGTTGATGAAATAAATTCAATTAACAGAAAAAAATATAATAATAAAGAGCAAATGTTAATGGATTTGTCAAGTAATATAAGCTATTCTTTTAATATTGAACTTCAAAGAATTATGAGCAAAGCTTTTATTGATATACTTTTGGAAGAAGCGAAAAATGATAATATGAATTTAAATAGGCTGACAAATAAAGCTATATATCTATTATGCTGGCTTAACAGATATAAAGGCAAATTGTTTATAAGTTGGAAGATGCCGGATATTAGCTGTTTTATATATTTGGGAGGCTGTAAAAATGACGGGGAGGCTTTGTTTGTAAGATTTTTGGCGAGACTTCCTATTGATGTTCTTGTATTAAATCCTGATTTAAATTCTAATTGCTGTCTTAAAGATGATTTGCTCTATGAAATTAATTATAATAATTCATTGAGGGCAGATAAATTCCCTGGAGAGAATTTTGATGTCCCTGTTGGGACTGTCGCTTACAACGCTGAAAGAGAACTTGACGATATTATGTATCAGGATTCTGGAATGTACAGAAACAGGCAATATAACAAAGCTGTTTCTGTTATTTTACAGACAATTTATGAGGAAATATCTATTTTATGGAATCAAGAGATTAAATACAGACCTAATTTCAGCGTTAATAATTCTATAGTAAATATTCCAGTTATTTTTTGTAAAATATCGGGAATTAAAGACGGTGATATTTCTAAATATTGGATAAGTGTAAAATCACTGATTACGGAAGAAACATTTGTTATAAAGTCTGTTCCTTTTATTAATCAAACAGACTCAAATCCTGTTAAACCTTTTGCTGTTGAGTTTTTTAAAAACGGCAAACTGCAGAAAGAAAAAATAAAGAAGCACAAATGTTATCAATATGATTTTTTAAGAGAAGATATACAAAATTATATTTTAGATAAATTGCAATTATTGATAGAACAAAAAAATATAAAGGGTACATTTGAAAATGGCACGGAATATACGATAATTTCTGTTGTTCTTAATATAAAAAAGGATATAGTCAGAAAAATTCAAAATTTTGATTTTACTAAAAAAAACCCTAAAATTGTCTATATTAATACAACTGAAAATGTTATATCCCTTGATGACAGTATACTTATTGCATTTTTAAGTTTAATTGGTTTTGATGTGGTTTTTTTTGTTCCGACTGGTTATATGTGTGTTGAAAAATATTTTAATATGCCGATTATTGAACATCAAATAGGAGAGTATATATATGATTTGCGTGTGCCTAATTTATCCTCGGTTTCTTCAAGTCTGCGTCATTCGTGGCGTGATATTATATTTAAAAGGGGTGGCTGAAAATGGGACTTAATTTTACAAAATCGGAAAAAGAACAAGCTGATTTGGAGGTGGATTCGTCAAACTTGGTAAATCAGAATGATATTGATGTTGTTGAACAATATGATATTGTCGCTGATAGAAAACATATGAATGAAACTCTTGTTAATTCGGCGGAAGTTGATTCGCTTGTAAGTACTATAGAGGTTCATAATCTTGAAACTATTGTTTCGTTTGGCGCGGAAGTCGCTGAGGAAATTTCTAAAGCTTCTGATGTTGTTCTTAATAATACAAACTTATCACAGCTTGATAATTCCAGTGAAATGCTTAATACTTTGGCTAAAATAATGTCTAAATTTGATATTGAGGAGCTTAAAGAAAATCCTGGTTTTTTTGGTAAGCTGTTTGGCGGTTTGAAAAAGCAGCTGGATAAGATTTTGGCAAAATATCATACTATGGGAGAGGAAATTGATAAAATATACGTTCAGCTTAAACAATATGAATCAGAAATTAAAAAATCAAACAGAAATCTAAATCAAATGTTTGACGCTAACGTGGAGTATTATCATCAGCTGGTTAAATATATACTAGCTGGTGAACAAGGGTGTAAGGAAATTGAGGAATATATCGCTAAAAGAGAAGGTGATATGCAGTCTTCAGGGGATAATTCAATTCAGTTTGAGATTCAAGGACTTCAGCAGGCCCTTATGATGCTTGAACAAAGAACCCAGGATTTGAGAACGGCGGAAAATATAGCTATGCAGTCTATTCCTATGATTAAAACTATGGAATTCAGCAATATGAATTTAGTAAGAAAAATTAATTCGGCGTTTATTATTACTCTTCCTGTTTTTAAACAAGCTCTCGCTCAGGCCATTATGCTTAAAAGACAAAAAATTCAGGCGGAAGCTATGTCTGCTCTTGATGAAAAAACTAATGAAATGTTGATTAAGAATGCCAGAAATACTGTTGAACAATCTAAAATGACGGCAAGACTGGCCTCTGGCAGTTCGATTAAAATAGAAACACTGGAAACAACTTGGAGAACTATTGTAAATGGTATCGAGGAAACTAAACAAATTCAGGAAAACGCTAAAAGACAGCGTATTTCTGATAAGGCAAGACTTGAAACCATAAAAACAGAGTTTAACAAAAAGTATAGTATGCCGGATAAAAAAATTTGAAAATTACTGTAATTATGAAAAATGGGAGGATTTTTACTATGCCTATTAATTTATCAAAAGGACAAAAAGTTGATTTAACAAAAGGAAATCCTGGACTAAAAAAAATTATGGTTGGTTTGGGATGGGACGTTAACGCGTTTGACTCGGGTTTTGATTTTGATTTGGACGCCGCCGCTTTTATGTTAGGGGAAAACGGGAAATGCCCTTCTGAAAAAGAATTTATTTTCTATGGAAATCTTACGCACCCAAGTGAGGCGGTTAATCATATGGGAGATAATCTGACGGGAAGCGGTGACGGAGATGATGAACAGATTTTGATTGATTTAAGTAAAATTCCGGCTAATGTGTCTAGAATTGCTTTTACTGTGACCATTTACGAAGCTGAAGAGAGAAAGCAAAATTTTGGGCAGGTTTCCAATTCTTTTATAAGAATTGTTGACGAAATGACGGGAAGTGAAATAATCAGATATGATTTGGGCGAGGATTTTTCAATTGAAACAGCTGTTGTTGTCGGCGAACTGTATAAAAACAATGGAGAATGGAAATTTAACGCTGTAGGAAGCGGCTTTCACGGCGGTTTAGCGGCGTTGTGCGGCCATTATGGTATAGAAGTGGCATAAAGGCAATACCGCACAATTATAATTTCACAGTTTTGGCTGATATTTTCCATTACTGCGTCAAAACCTCTTATCATAGGCTCCGACTATGATTGCGAGCTTTTTCCTTACACTGAAAAATATCATCTCAAACCTGTTTTATTGAATTATGCGGTATTGCCTAAAGAATAAAAGGAGGAATAAGTATGCCTGTTAATTTATCAAAAGGTCAGAAAGTAAGTTTGACAAAAGGAAATCCTGGTTTATCTAAAGTTATAGTTGGATTGGGATGGGACGTTAATCAATTTGACACAGGCGGGGATTTTGATTTGGACGCCGCTGCTTTTTTATTGAATGATATGGGGAAAGCCGCTAAATCTGAGGATTTTGTATTTTATGGAAATTTAAAGCACCCTTCTGAAAGTGTACAGCATATGGGGGATAATTTAACCGGAGCGGGAGATGGCGATGATGAGCAAATTAAAATAAATCTTTCTATGGTGCCGGCGGAAATTAGTAAAATCGCTTTTACAGCTACAATTTATGAGGCGGAAAAAAGACGTCAGAACTTTGGCCAGGTGAACAACGCTTTTATCAGAATTTACAATGAGGATAATGGCGAGGAATTATTGCGGTATGATTTAGGTGAGGATTTTTCAATTGAAACGGCTGTTGTTTTTGGCGAATTGTATAAAAACAATGGAGAATGGAAATTTAACGCTATAGGAAGCGGTTATCAAGGCGGTTTGGCGGCGTTATGCGCTAATTATGGCGTTGAGGTTGAATAAAGGCTGTGCAGGGACCTTGGGCTTTCAGCCCAAACCTGACTTCCTGTTCAGTGTTTTTGGCTTTGCCAAAAATCGGCTTACGCCGACCGCATTTCTTTGCGGCACTACTTGTAAAGAAAGAAGCAAAGAACTTTTGTGCGAAACTGCGTTTCGCTGTTTTTTAGCAAAGCGTATGCTTTGCGTTTTAAAGTTTAGGGTCAAGCCCTTTTTAAAGGGCTTGCAGGGTGTGGGACAGCGTCCCACGGTTTTAAGTTACCATATATGGGACAGCGTCTCGCGGTTTTAAGGAGGTTGATAACTATGTCGGTTAGTTTGCAAAAGGGTCAAAAAGTTAGCTTGTCAAAAGAAAATAAAAATCTTTCTGTTGTTGTTATAGGATTGGGCTGGGACGAGGCCATTCGTCAAAAAAGAGGATTTTTCGCGCCAAAACTTCAGCCTATTGATTGTGACGCTTCTGCTTTGCTTTTAAAAGACGGTAGGTTGGTTTCTGAAAAAGATATTGTTTTCTTTGGAAATTTGCAGCATAAGTCTGGAACTGTAAAACATATGGGAGATAATCTGACAGGAGCGGGAGATGGCGACGATGAACAAATTGTTGTTGATTTGTCGAGTGTTCCTGGAGATTATGATAAAATTGTTATTGTTGTTAATATTTATGAAGCGTTTAAAAGAAATCAAAATTTTGGAATGATTCAAAACGCTTTTATAAGGATTGTTGACGGAAAAACAAATCGGGAAATGTGTAAATATAATCTTACTGAAGATTATTCGGGAATGACAGCTATGATTTTTGGCGAGGTTTACAGAAATAATGGAGAATGGAAGTTTAACGCTATAGGACAGGGAACTACAGACGCTACTCTTGGGGCGCTTGCTGAAAGATATATGTAATTTTTTTGTTTTTAGGAGGACATTATAATGAGATTTGCCGGACTTACGGACAAGGAAGCGGAAGCTTCACGTTCAAAATATGGTTCCAATCAAATTCCTGATTCTGAGCCAACTACATTTTGGCAGGAATTTAAAGAAACTTTTGGTGACCCTATGATTAAAATATTATTGGCTATCGCTATGCTTATGATTGTAATGTGGATATTTGGCTATGCCGATATCTATGAGCCGCTTGGAACTATCGCGGCGGTTTTGATTGTCGCTTTTGTTTCCGCTAAGACAGGAGTTGCCAGTGACACAAAATATCGTGAGCTGAAAAACAGTACGAAAAAAGACCAATGCAAGGCTTATCGAAATGGTGCTGTTAAAGTTATAGATGTAGATGAGGCGGTTGTGGGAGATAAAATACTTTTGCAGTCGGGAGATAAAATACCGGCGGATGGCGTCTTGATTTCGGGCAATCTTCGTATTGATAATTCCGCTTTAAACGGAGAAGCTGAAGAATGTAAAAAAACAGAAGCGCCTGATGATTTTCAGCTTCCGGAAGATATTACTGGGGATACTTTTGTTGATAAACATTCTTTGTTTAGAGGCGCTGTTGTATTTGACGGTGAGGGTGTTTTAGACATAAGAAAAGTCGGCATTAAAACTATGATGGGCAAAATGGCGGAGGAAATGCAGGAAGATGAGCCGGATTCTCCGCTTAAAGTTAAACTCACTAAACTTGCGGGTCAAATTTCAACTTTTGGTTATATTGGCGCTATTGTTATCGCTGTATTATATTTAATATACTTTGTTATCGGCTCTGGCGGATTGGACGCTTTTTTCGCTTTGGGCTTTGAGCAGGTATTTAAAAAGATTGTGGAAGCGGTTTCCCTTGCTGTTGTAATTATTGTGTGCGCTGTTCCCGAAGGACTGCCGCTGATGATTTCTTTGGTGCTTATGCGCAATACAAGCAAAATGCTTGACCATAATGTGCTTGTGAGAAAGGCGGAGGGTATTGAGACAGCGGGTTCTTTAAATATTTTATTCAGTGATAAAACAGGAACAATTACTAAAGGTATGCTTGAAGTTGTTGACTTTTTTACGGCTGATGGAAATTCTGTTGATATTTCGCGGCTTGACAAATACCCAAAAGTTAAAGAACTTGTAGATTTCGCTATTGGCAAAAATACTCAGTCTATGTTTGACTCTGAACATAAAGTCATTGGCGGAAACGCTACAGACCAAGCTTTAATGAAGTTTATCGGAGAAGAAACTTATACAAAGCTAAATTCTGATAATAAAAATTCCGTATCGGAGTTTCAGGCTTTTAACTCTACAAATAAATTTAGTCAGGCAAGAATTGACAGTGCCGGCAAAACATTTTATAAAGGAGCGCCGGAAAGACTTCTTGAAAAGGCGTCTAAATATTTAGACCATAACGGGGAAATTAAAAATATTAATAAAGAAGCTTTGGATAAAAAAATTGACAGTCTTGCTGAAAAGGCTATGCGTGTGCTTGCTTTTGGTTATTCTGAAAGCGGACTTACCCAAAACTCAATTAATGATGATATTGTGATTATAGGTTTTGTCGGTATCAGAGATGATGTGAGACCTGAGGCTAAAGAAGCTATTGAGGAGGTTCAAAACGCTGGTATTCAGGTGGTTATGATTACGGGGGACAGGCTTGAGACAGCTGTCGCTATTGCCAAAGACGCCGGACTTCTTAAAGAAAGTTCAGCAAGGGCGTTATCTTCTGCCGAATTGAATAGTATGTCGGACGATGAGGTTAAAAAGATTATTCCTTATATTAGAGTTATAGCAAGAGCTTTGCCTACAGATAAGTCAAGAATGGTAAGACTTTGTCAGGAAATGAATTTAGTTGTTGGTATGACAGGCGACGGTGTAAACGACTCTCCGGCTCTTAAAAGAGCTGATGTTGGTTTTGCTATGGGAAGCGGTACAGAGGCCGCTAAAGAAGCCGGAAAGATTGTTATTCTTGATGATAATTTTAAATCAATTAAAGACGCTATTTGGTATGGAAGAACAATTTATCATAATATTTTAAAGTTCTGTAAATTTCAGCTTGTTATAAACGTGGCGGCGGTTGTTGTAAGCGCTGTCGCGCCTTTCTTTGGAGTTGAGGAACCTTTGAAAGTAACTCATTTGCTTTTTGTAAATCTTGTTATGGACGGCTTGGGCGCTATTATGTTAGGTGACGAACCGGCTCTTAAAGAATATATGACTGAAAAACCACGAAGAAGAGATGAAAGTATTGTAAGCGGAAAAATGATGACTCAAATTTTAATTATGGGTGCTTGGCTTACTTTCATTAGTTTCTTGTTTTTGAAACTTCCTTTGTTTGAAAATTGGTTTAAAACATCAAGTAATAGTGGAGCAACAGAACTTTTAACAGGATATTTTATACTATTTATTGTAAGCGCTTTATTTAATGGTTTTAATGTAAGAGATGAAAAATTTAAAATTTTCAGCGGATTAAATGAAAATAAGGGATTTTTAAAAGTATTTTTTGCTATTATTATTGTTCAGGCAATTATTGTAAATGCTGCTTTAATTCCTGGGCTGGGATTTATTGGCGAAATGTTTAGCTGTGTTCCTATAGGAATTGGAGGCTGGGGTATTATTGTTTTACTCGCGTTTACTATGATTCCTGTTGATTTAATACGAAAATGTTTTGTAAGATAATTTAATTTTGTAAAAACCGAGGAACAATTTGTTCTTCGGTTTTTAGTTTTTAGAATATGAAGGATTGATTTTTATGAAGATGATTTTATTTTTAATGTGAGTTCGATGAAATTTATATTTAATTGGACCCTTTTTCTATCGAAACGGGAACGCTTTCCCGATAAAAAGGGTCCAAACCTCCAAAAATGCTCTTAAAGCATTAAAAACCTTGAGGTTTCACCCTGGCTGCATGGGCGAGCGACAAAATCTTTGATTTTGTGACCAGCCGGGGACTCCACAAACATAGTCAGTGCTTTTGGCTTTGCCAAAAGCCGGCTTACGCCGTCCGCACTTCTTTGCGGCACATATTAAAAAAGTTTGACAAAAACTTTCGTGCGAAACTATGTTTCGCTGAGTTTCACTGTAATTTTTCGTTGAACTTACGTTACTATAAAGTGGCATTTTTTTGTTTTTGGGCATATATTAATATATATAATATTTTTCGGGGGTAAAATAATGTCCTCAAATAATTTTCAAGTTAAATATAATGTTAAAAGCAGGGTTTTTAAAAATCTGGCAAGCTCGAAAAATGATGAAAGCGTTAAATCTCAAAATATGGATATGAGCGAAAGTGAAATTGGGACAATTTATGCGCCTGATTTCAGTAAATATCCAAGGTGGCCATATGAGCCTTATGGTGATTTTCAGGAACCTATGGAGGAAATGCCTTTAAGACAGCCTGTACCAATACCGCCTACTGATTCTATGCCGTCTGTCAGACCAACGCCGCCTGTTAATTTTATGCCGTCTGTCAGACCAGCGCCGCCCGCTAATTCTATGCCATCTGCCAGACCAGTGCCGCCTGTTAATTCTATGCCGTCTGCCAGACCAGCGCCGCCTGTTAATTCTATGCCAGAACCTTATCCTTTTTTATACAGAAATCCTTATGTGCCTGTTGGAAGGGAAAGAATAAGCAGTGGTTATAGCAGAACTACTCAAAACCGTGATATGCGTCTTTTAAATCTTTTGTATACAGATATAAATAAAGCGATTTATCCCATTGTTGTAAGTGTGCTGAATGAGTATGAGTATGATGGAAGTCCTATTTATGAGGAAGAAATAGACAGAGAAACGATGGCTCAGCTTGTGGACAGGGTTTTGAGAAAAGCTGGGGAAGTTTCAGACGAAGTGCAGGAAACAATTCTTGACAGTCAAAATGAAATTTCATTGGAATATGCGTTTGAATGGAACAAGGAAAATTTATTGAACGCTGTTGTGGAGTCTATTTTGCTTAATGAGATTTTTGGAGTAAGACGTCCTTATTACAGAATGACGAGGGACAGATACAGATATATGGGGGGCGTATATAACGGAATTAATTATTATTATTAACGTGAGTTTGATGAAATTTTATAATTAATGGACCCTTTTTTATCGAAACGGGAACGCTTTCCCGATAAAAAGGGTCCAGACCCCCAAAAA
>CAOJPS010000094.1 GCA_948441255.1 uncultured Eubacteriaceae bacterium
CAGTATATCTGACTTTATACTTTCTGTTTCAGGATTAGGCTTCTTAGCGTTCTTTTTTGCGATGACAAAACTTTCAATTCTTTTTTTCATTTCCTCATAAACGGCTTTTTCAACCATATCAGGGCGAATTTTTGGATGTTTCTTTACACATCCGTTAATTCTATACGCACCTGCGTCGTAGTAATACAAATACGATTTTTTTATGCCAAGACCGTGTCCCGAACTTAAATTCATAGCATAATGACAATGAGCACATTTTACAAGACCAACAAGCCAGGATTTTTCAATCTTATGATTATTTGGTATTCTGATATTGCGTGACTTCTTGTCTTGTACCGCAAGCCAGGTTTCAGCGTCAACAAGTCCTTCGTGATAACCGAGTTTAGCAAACTTTGTACCGTCTGAATTTTCGTGCTGCAATATACCGTTAATTCCATTGTAACAGGTGACATCATCAACTAATTCATAACCTTTTGAAAGCAAAAATTCGTAAACATCTTTATTTGCTCTTGCATAAAGAGGACTTCCCAAAATTCTTGAAAGGTGCGTTCTTTCAAGATTTGATTTTTTTGCTACTCCTATTCTTGTAGGTGCGTTCGTATCAATATTATTTTCTCTAAAGTAATTTATTATATCCGTTAATGAAGTTTCATTATTTTGATACATTTCATATGCCAATTGAACCGAATAAGCCTGTGCTGACGGAACAAGTACAGAACCGGTTTTACCGTTTACTGTTCGTCTTTCGGAGGAATATCCATAATACAAACTGCCGCCTTGATAAAATCCTGTTTCTCTTGCTTTTGTATTGTAAGCGTCTGCCACCCTTGCCGCTATTGTTTCTCTCTCAAATTCAGCAAAGTTAAGAAGATTATTCCTCATCATTCTTCCTTCTTTAGTAGCGGTGTTGAACGGTTCTGAAAGAGAGTAGACGCTTATTCCAAGCTCATCAAGTTCATTTGAAATATTGAGGTATTCTCTCATATTTCTGCTGAAACGGTCGTATTTCTTAACAACTATTTTGCTTATCTCTCCGTCTTTTGCGTCTGACATCATCTGCTGAAAAGCTGGTCTGTGAGCAACATCTTTAGCGCTTTTACCATCATCGCAATATATGCGATAGTTTTCATCTTTGCCAACATATTTAATACAGTCCTCTTTTTGTGCCTCAATAGAAAGAGAATTATTGTCTTTCAGCTTGTCACTTACGGAACGGCGAACATAAATTGCTGTAATACCGCTGTCTTTTTTATTAAATTTCTTTTTCATAATAATCGACCTCCAAAACTGCAAGCCGATTATGTATTGCTTAAAGTAAGTATAACATAAACGGCTTGCCAATTCAAGTAAAAGGAAAAATTACTTTACCATTTTTTGCGGTTTTAAAATATCATAAATTCTGTTAATTTTAAGTCTTTTGATATTTTCCGAAACATTGTCAGGAACAGTTATTTTGACTTTAATGTTGTTTGCTGTATCTTTTTTCATATAAATTCCCCCCTAGTACCTGTTTTTCTTTGTATAAAATTCTCTTGCCGCTATTTCTGTAAAAATAATGATTATAGTCAGAAAAACCGTATTTATATTTAAAAATTGCTTTATATCAATTAAATCTGATAAATATATAACCGCTGTGATTGTAAGAACACTTATAACTGACTGTAACGTGTCCCATTTTTCTTTTATCAGTTTAACTGTAAAATATACAGTCAAATAACAAATGACCGCTATAAGGGCAACTAAAAGTAAAATAACGAGTATTTTAATAATCCAATACAATATAACAGCTATTGTTTCATTTTCGATTTTGTACACAAATATACTTACATCATTTGCAAAGTTAATAACTTCTTCACCTATCAATAAAATGCCATTCCACAATAACATAACAAAACTTACAATATCATTTCTCAGAACATCATTTTTGAGTGTAAGCATTGTTAAAAATATAAAAATTGATATGATTGTATCTCTTAAAAATTCCGATTTCTCTTTTAATTTTTCTTTGACGATATCAATGTTACATTTATGACATATTTTATAGTAACTGTGTTCCACAACGGTTTTAGTCGGCTTATTTACAGCCTTACGCAAATCAGCGCTCAAAAGGTTTATTTTTTCTTTTTGGTCTGATATTGTTTTCCGTAATTCGCAGTTTGTCTGTGACAGATTCTCTGTCTGTTGAATTAATTCCTCGTTCTCTTTTTTCAAGGTTTCCGCCATCATAATCTTTTCGTGATTCTGCTGATTTTCTTCGTTCAATTTCAGAACTAACCCGTTCAGCTTGTCTATTTCTGATTTCTGTTTCAATATCGTTTGTTCCTGTAAATTGTCTGCGGAACTGTTCGCTATTTGACTGAAATTCATTTATAAGCACCTCCTTGTTAATTTGCATTTTGAATATTTCCGTAAGCCTTTTGTCACGCACTTTGTTGTTATCTTTATCTTGAAAAGTTATATATTTTCGGCTGTCTTTCCATTCGGTTTTTATGCCTTTTTGAAAAAGAATATTTATAAATTCCTCAACAGATTTTGCTGTTTGTTTTGCCGAATTTATAGCAAGCATAATATTAAGAAGCCAGCTTTCATATTTGCCTAAAATCGCCTTTTCAAGTGTTTTGTATTCGTTGATATTAAACGATGTTATTTCTGTATTTTTCTCGCATATTGATTTATTATATTTCAATAAAATCTTGTCCGATAAATCTTTAAAATCCTGTAATTCTTTTTTTGAATAACAAAATTTTTTACCATTTTCAAAACTGACAGAATTAACAATTATATGTGTGTGAATATGGTTTTTATCTTTATGTGTTGCGTAACAAACCTCGTATCCTTTAAACTTATTCCAGCTCTCAACAAGCTCTGCCGCAATCTTATGTGCCTCATCTGGAGAAATATTTTCATTGGGAGAAAAACTTTGAATAAAATGTTTATATTGTCTGCCGTCTGTTTTATTCCAAGCCTTTTTTGTTGCTTTCATTTCATCAAGTGCGTTTGTTCCCCGGCAGTTATAACCGCCAATCAGCCTAATGTCTGTTTTCTCTTTTTTAGTGATATAATTTATAGCGTTTGCTATGCTCGCTCTTGAATTAATCGCTTTAATTACTGCCAATTTTTCATCAGCTCCGAAATTTGTTTGTAGATTAAATTCAGATATGGAGAGCAGTTTTGAATTTCATAACTGTTTACTTTTCTTGTAATTTGATTAAGATTGTTCCCAATAGATTTTAACTCTTTTACGATTTCAACACCGTTTTCTTTAACGATTATTTCTTTTTCTGAAACGCATTTCATTAAAAATTCTCTTTGCTTTAATTTTGATTTTTCGATTTTGTTTTTTATAAAATTTAATTCCTGTTCTGTAAGTCTAATCGAGATAATTTTGTTTCTTTTTCTGTTTGCCATTTAATCAACTCCTAAAAATTTCACTTCAATTTCTGTAGGTTATTTTGCCGCCGAAGGCGGCTTAAAAAGGGGTTCAAAGGGGAAGTAGTCCCCTTGCAAGCGTCTAAATGGTATAACCATTTAGGGAGCTTGCCTAAATAACCGCCGATAAAATTTTACTAATGTTTATAAACCGCAAACATAGTCCGTAGGATAGCCTAATTAAAAATTTTAAGGCGGGTATTTAGTGAAAATACTCTGAATAAATTTTGATAAAATTATAATTTTATTTCCAAAAAACAGCTTATTAATTTTTCCGATTTTGCAAAATTTAGTAGTGATATTTTTCAAAAAATAATTTTTTATTTTTATAAAAATTAATATTCAGTGATATTTTTTTTTCGGTAATTTTTATTTTTATCCGGCTTAATATTTATAGAATATTTTCCGAAATCGGTACACTCTAAAATTCTTCCTCTGATAAATTTATCAATATTAAAAAGCAATGTTTCATAAGAAAAAAATAATAAAATGTATTTTCTTAGGTTTTAAAATAATGTAGTAATATTGTTGTTTTTGAAAAAATGATATATAGACTCATTTATATTTTTTTATCTTTAAATAACCTATTCAAAAAAAATAAATCAGAGCATTTTGAATTGTTCTCGACAAATTTTTCGTCCCCTTTCTCTTGTTTTGTGGTACAATCTAAGTATATGGCTTGACATATAAAAAATCATTGCTGATGAATTGCTGTTTGATTGCTGTATTTTTTGAAATTGGAGTGAGATAAAATGAGTTACTGCGGATTTTCGCAAGTTATAAACATACTTTATAATCAAATAGGAACAGTAGATGGATTAACTCAAACAATGTTTCTTACAGATTTTGTGTTTAAAAGTTATGATGAAAATAAGACTTTAATAAAAGATATTTCGGGGATAAACAGATTGTTTACGGGCGAATATTCTGTTGATGGAGATATAAGAGAATATTACGCTAATAACAGAGAAAAGCTATTATATGATATTGAAAATTCCTATTATAAAAATGCTACCGACTTTTATTCAGCGGCAGATAAAATACACAAAATAGTTTTATGTGATACAAGCATAAGCGAGGGAAAAAAGAAAGAATTATATAAATATTATAAAAATGATAAGCACAATCTTTCTGCATTTATAGCGGAAGTTTTGATATTTTCAATGTGCAGGGAAAAATCAAAATTAAAAATAAAATCTCCCATTGCTGATGAAATAATTGTAGGCTGTAAAGCGAATAAACCCTGTAAATTTTTTGTTGGCAGACATAAGGAAATAGAAAAATTACATAGCCTTATACAAGATAATAACTGCGTATTTATTGAGGGTATTGGTGGTACAGGAAAAAGTGAGTTTGTAAAAAAATACATACAATTACATAAAAATGAATATACCAATATTATTTATTTAAGATACAACGGAAATCTTAAAAAGATGATAACCGATATTCAATTTGTAAATGATATGGAAAAAGATGATTCAGAATATCGTTTTCACAAGCATTATAATTTTTTAAAGTCATTAAGAGATGATACGCTTATTGTTGTTGACAATTTCGATACGACAATAGAAAACGAACCTTTTTTTGATGATTTTACAAATAATGAATACAAGATTATTTTTACAACACGAAGTAATTTTGAAGACTATGAATGTTTACAGCTTGATGTAATAAGAGATGATGAGCAGATTTTAAATATAATAAATTATTTTTATGCTGTAAACGCTGAAAATCGTTCTGTATTACTTTCTATTATAGAAACAGTAAATAGACATACTCTTTCGGTTGAAATAGCCGCAAGGCTGTTAAAATCTTCAAATATAACCCCTCCAGAACTGCTTTCCAAACTTATTGAAAACAGCATAAAACTTGACAGTGAGGAAAAGATACAAATAAAAAAAGACAATAAAACAAGTAAAAAGACCTATTACAATCATCTGCATACACTTTTCAGGCTATTTGAATTAACCGAAAAACAAAAATATATTATGATGAATTTTTGCTTTGTTTCAATAAGAGGAATTGATAAAGCATTATTTTCATATTGGATAAAAGAGCCGACAGCGAATAATATAAATGACCTGATAGAGCTGGGATTAATAAAATGCGAAGATAAATGGATTTATATAAATCCTGTTATAAGAGAGGTCATTATAGCGGAACTTGAACCTAAAGTTACAGATTGCAAAGATTTAATAAATAGCATAAAAGCAGAATGTATATCCTATGGAAGCGACAAATATTATTATCTGATTATGCTTGAGTTTGTGGAAAATATAATGAATTTTATAAAGATTGATGATTTTGAAATTTTTATGAGTCTGCTTGAACAAAGTTTTTGTTATGCGGAAAAATACAAAGAATTATGGATAATGAGAAAAATTATAACAATAATGCGTTCTTATATTAAAAATGGAAATTTATTAAATATCAGATATAAAGCTTTATTTTATATGTTTAAAGCGCAATATGCTGTTTTAAGATATGCAAACGCTTATGACGGAGCGGCGTTTATTAAAAAAGCTATTGAGATTATTGGCAAAAATCCCGAAAAAGAATTTAAACATCTGCTGTCAAATTTATATTCAAATCTTGGGTTTTATAAGCAAATGCAGAATAAATATAATCATATGGAAATTTTGAATTGCTATGAAATAGCGTATCAGCTTTTAAAAGAAACAGACGAATTATACAGTTATGACGGTTATGTTCTTGCGAAAAAGATAGCTGAATGTTACGCTGTTTTTGGTAATATTAAAAAGGCTATTGAGGTATTGGAACAGTTTGCTGAATATTTTAAACCTCCTTATATACCTCAAAATTATTCTGAATATATTGAGTGCTGTCAAAAAGAAAAATTTAATTCCCTGCTTGAATATGCTGAACTGCTTGAAGTTATTGGTGTTTTGAAATCTAAAATAAAACGGAATACAGCCTTTGAAAGAAAAACATCCTTGAAAATTTATAATGCCGTTTTTGAGAATCAACCTGATAAACTTACTGAATATAGAGAGATTACAAAACTTTTAAAATAACGCAAAATTTTGCCATTAGTAAAAAAAGTTATAAAAGCATTTAAAAAGACTACTATTTCTATAGAAAGTAACTGTTTAGAAAAACAAATTTTCCTGTTTTTTTATTCAATTCTATTTATTTAGGAATGAATTTTCGAAGAACGCTGAGGCGTTCTTTTTTTATCACTTTGTGTCTTCTGAAAATAAAAGTCATTTGTTAAAACCTTTATTTTGAGAATTTTTTTTTCTTTTGAGATAAACAATTAAACGGTTGGTATTTAATTTTAATCAGTAAATTTGATTTTCAAAGACTTATAGTAATTTCAGAATAAATAAAGTATAAAAACTTATTAAAAATTAACATACAATTAACATACATTATCTTTTGGAATTAACATAGCATAGTATATAATTCAAGTGAAATCAAGGAAAACATACATAGTGTTCGAATATGATTTTAAACTCGACAAAACAAATTTTAAGGAGTGATTTTTATGAAAAAATTTATATCGCTTATTTGCGTGACCATGTTAATCGTTGGAATAATAACAGGCTGCGGAAATAATGACACAAGCGCTACAGTATCAACAGACGGTTCAACATCAATGGAAAAGGTAATCGGATATTTAAGCGAGGCTTATATGGAGAAAAATCCAAATGTTAAAGTTACATATAATCCGACTGGTTCTGGCTCAGGTATTCAAGCTGTTATTGACGGCAGATGTGACATAGGTCTTTCAAGCAGAGATTTAACAGAAGAGGAAAAGGCTAATCTCAAAGAAACGGTTATCGCTATTGATGGAATAGCAATTATTGTAAATCCCGAAAATCCTGTCAAAAATTTAAGTGTTGAACAAATAGGTGAAATCTACCGAGGTGAAATCACAAATTGGAAAGATATAGGCGGAAACGATACACCGATTGTTTGTATAGGCAGGGAGGCAGCGTCCGGAACAAGAGATGGCTTTGAAGCCATAACGGATACAAAGGATAAATGTAAATATAATCAGGAACTTACATCAACAGGAGATGTTGTGCAGACAGTTGCGGGAAACCCAAACGCTATAGGATACGCTTCACTTGCCTCAGTAAAAGACAATGTTAAAATACTGACTGTTGATAATGTGGAGCCGACAACGCATACAATACAAGAGGGTTCATATAAAATTCAGCGTAACTTTGTGCTTGTAACAAAATCTAATTCACCGCTTTCTGAAGCTGCCCAAGCTTTCTATAATTTTGCAACAAGCGATGACGCTGATGACTTTATTATAAATTCAGGCGAAATACCAATAAAACGTTGATAGGAGGATATTATGAAGATACTTGAAACGGCAATAACAAATAAATTGGGCAAAACGACAAAACAGGCAAAACCGGTAAATATGCTTGAAATGATAATGAATTTAATATTTACAGTATGCGGTTTGATTGCTGTTGTTTTTGTACTGCTTATTACAGCCTTTCTTATAGTATCGGGAGTGCCGGCTATAAAAGAAATAGGAATAATTGATTTTCTAACAGGAGATATATGGGCGTCAACAGCGGAAACTCCGTTATATGGAATACTTCCCTTTATTATGACTTCCGTTTATGGTACTCTTGGAGCGATATTAATAGGAGTTCCGATAGGTCTTTTATGCGCTGTTTTTCTTGCGGAAATAGCGCATAAGAAAATTGCCGGAATTGTACGAAGCGCCGTTGATTTGCTTGCTGGTATTCCTTCTGCTGTATATGGGCTTATCGGTATGATTATAATTGTTCCTGCTGTACGTGAAATATTTGACCTTCCTGATGGGGCGAATTTATTTTCGGCAATTATTGTTCTTGCGATAATGATTTTGCCGTCTGTTATAAGCGTATCGGAAACTGCCATTAAAGCTGTTCCAAAAGAATATAAAGAAGCTTCCCTTGCTTTAGGAGCCACAAAAACGGAAACTGTATTCAAAGTAATTGTACCAGCAGCAAAAAGCGGAATTTTAACCGCAGTTGTTTTAGGAATAGGAAGAGCCATAGGTGAGGCAATGGCGGTTATGATGGTTGCGGGAAATGTCGCTAATATGCCGGGACTCTTTAAAAGCGTCAGGTTTCTGACAACAGCGGTAGCAAGTGAAATGTCTTATTCATCGGGACTTCAGAGAGAGGCTCTTTTTTCTATAGCGCTCGTACTGTTTGTGTTTATTATGATTATAAATCTTGTTTTAAATTTGATTGTGAAAAGAAATAAAAGGTGATAAAGTATGAATGAAAAAATTTCATTAAAAAGGAAAGCAAATTGTTTTATTTTAAATTTTCTTATATACCTTGCTGCAGGTTTTGTATGTTTGCTTTTGACGGGAAGTATCGGCTACATAATTTACAGAGGTGTACCCTATGTAACGTGGGATTTTTTAAGTACAAAACCGAGCCTTATAAGTGAAACAACCGGAATATTTCCGAACATATTAAATACGCTGTATATAATATTGATGACACTAATAGTTGTACTGCCTTTGGGAGTAGGTTCGGCTGTATATTTAACCGAATACGCCAAAAATAAAAAAGTTGTTAAGATAATTGAGCTTGCGGCTGAAACTCTCGCCGGTATACCATCAATTATATATGGTCTTGTGGGTATGCTTATTTTCGTACAGTTTTGCTCATTAGGAACAAGCCTTACAGCCGGAGCTTTAACATTAGTTATTATGACGCTTCCTACCATAGTCAGAACAACTCAGGAAAGTCTTAAAACCGTGCCTCAGAGCTATAGAGAAGGGTCACTGGCGTTAGGTTCCGGAAAGTGGCATATGATACGCACAGTTGTTCTTCCTTCTTCAATAGACGGTATTGTAACAGGCTGTATACTTGCTATTGGAAGAATAGTCGGGGAAAGCGCCGCGCTTCTGTTTACAGCTGGTATGGCAAATGAAATAATCGGAATTTCTGAATTTTTTAAGGCAGGAAAGGCAGGCTCAACTTTGACGGTTTCGTTATATATGTACGCAAAGGAAAGAGGAGAATTTGAGATTGCTTTTGCTATTGCCTCAATACTGCTTGTACTGACATTTTTAATTAATTTTTTAGCTAAGTTTGCGGCAAAAAAACTAAGGAAAGGAAAAGAGTAAAATATGGTTGATATTATTAAATCTAAAAATCTTAATCTCTGGTATGGAACAAATCACGCTTTAAAGGGAATAAATTTATCGTTTCCCAAAAAAGAAATTACAGCATTAATAGGACCTTCAGGCTGTGGGAAATCCACGTTTTTAAAAACCCTTAACCGTATGAATGATTTGGTGGAGGATTGCCGAATTGAGGGAAATATTATGCTTGGTGAAATTGACATATACAAAAATATAGACGTCAATATTCTCCGCAAAAGAGTTGGAATGGTTTTTCAAAAACCGAATCCTTTTCCTATGAGTATTTACGATAATATAGCTTATGGACCAAGAATGCACGGCATAAAATCAAAAGTTAAACTTGACGAGATAGTTGAGCGTTCACTAAAACAGGCGGCTATATGGGATGAGTGTAAAGACAGACTTAAAAAAAGCGCTTTGGGAATGAGCGGAGGACAGCAGCAGCGTCTTTGTATAGCAAGAGCGCTT
>CAOJPS010000095.1 GCA_948441255.1 uncultured Eubacteriaceae bacterium
AAAAATATAAAAAAATATATATAATAATTTTTATGAATATTTTGTAAATTTAAGGGGGTAAAACTATAATGTTTTGTTATAAGTGTGGAAATAAAATATCAGAAGATATGATTTTCTGCAATAAATGCGGTACTAAGATAACACCTGATAACGCTGTTTCCCAGACTTCAAATATAGCTAATGATGAAAATAACTTTAAAAATTTTGTGGATAATCATATTAAAACAACTACTAAATTTCAGTCAGCAAAAGAACTTTTGGAAAAACGTGTACCACTTAAATTTGTTTGGATATGTTTTGGAATTCCTATAATATTGGGAACTTTAACATTTAACTTAGGAATACTTCTTTTGGGTATTATTGTAGCATATCTTGCGGCACGTATAGCGTGCGGGATTATTAAAGGTCGATATGCTTTCAAAATTTCCGGAAAATTTAATGGAAATATTGATACAGATGAATTGATTTTATTTTTAAACAAATATTTGGAATTTCTTCATCCATATTTCCATAAGTGGGGTTATTTAAAACAAGAATTTATAGGCGCAGGTCTGCAAGGGGCAATAACCGCAACAGCGATGAATTTAATGTCAGAATCCGCAACAGAAATTAATTTGTGTACGGAATTTGGAGAAAAGAAAAAACTGTTTTCAGTAATTAATATTAGACCTGATGTATTAAACCCTAATTCTGGACAAATGGAATATTTTTTTAGTTCAGAATATAGAATACCCGGATTTTTTAAAGGATGGGGTTTTTCAACATATACTTGTTTGTTCAAAACTGCGCCTATATTACAGGCGGCTATGGAATATTATCTTAAAAATAAAAGAAAATAGCTTATAAAGAAGAATTCAAACATTTAATAATACTTTAAGCTGAAAAGGAGTTGTTTGTATATGGCATTTTGTCATAAGTGTGGTACTAAAGCTGATGATAACACAATGGTATGTGGCAACTGTGGTGAAAAACTTTTGTTTGATGAGCCTGTACAACAAGCAGATGAAACAAAAACTATTAAATCATTACAGCCACAAATAAATAATATCCCAACAAATATACCTAAAAAAAAGAAATCAAAAATAATTCCAATAATTATTGGTATAGCTGTGTTAATTATAATTTTCGTCATTGCCGCCGCCAGTTTTAGCGGCAATAATACAGACTATATAGCTACAGTAAAAGCTCATAAACCTTTTGCTGTAAGTCAAAATTTACCATTTACATATTCTGAGGTATTTGATAAGTATATTATAGCGCCTGTCTGGGAAGTACGTAAGTCTAACGATAATATAGCTTATGTTGACGTAAGTGGTACAGCTAAGGGGACAAAGAATGATTTAGTTATAACAATTAAGGTGGCTCCTAATCCTAATGATGTTAACGGTGTTTTAATAAGTCCCGAATTGGCAACGGTAAATGGTGAAAAATCTCCCACACAAAATGACGCTGTAAAATTTTTATTCGCTATGTTTTCCGCATATGAAAAAGAGTATGATGATTTGTCTGATTTACCGTCTGCTGTGGATTTGCAAAAGTCGCAGAAAGAAATTAATCTTTCAAATACATATTCCGAAGACACATTAGGTATTTCATTAAATTATCCCGATGATTGGGTGATTTTGGAACCCGATAATCAATTTCAAATTGTTAAAATTATTGATTCTAAAAATAAAGCAAATAGTGTGGCGATGTTTAGCGTTAATAATTCTCTTGACGAGAACCCGTATGGGGTATTTACAAATGATGAAACAGCAATTCAAAAAACCTTTAATAATGAATATATGAAATTTTTAAAATTTGAGAATGTCTTAATAGGCGATGTTCCCGCAAAAAGCATAACTTATCAAATGTCAGGCTTGAAAGAAGATGATATTGGTGATATTGCTAAATGTTATTGGTATGTTATTAAAGATGAAGTTTATGAGATAAGATGTTCTTACAGTATTTCAAAAGCTGATGTATATGAACCAATATTTAACGCTATTATTGATAGTTATATAATTCGTCCAAACAATTCAAAAGACAATTTATCAAATGATAAAATAAATTATGATACTAATGATTATAATGAATACATTTTACCAGACAGCGATAAAAGATATATAACTGCTAATGATATTGAGAATTTATCTGACGATGAGTTAAGACTTGCCAGAAATGAAATATACGCAAGGCACGGCAGAATATTCGAGAGCGAAGACCTTAAAAACTATTTTAGCTCAAAATCTTGGTATAAACCATCAATTACCGCTGACAATTTCAATGAAAATTTATTAAATCAATATGAAAAAGCTAATATTAATTTTATAGTCAATAAAAACTCAAGTGAACAGCAATCAGACGATAGCGCTTTAGCGGGGCATTATACAGGTTATTCATATGAATTATCAATAAGTATTTATTCGACTCCGCCTAATTCATCTGAAATAGGAAACGCTGATTTAACTTGTATTGGAGAAGAGCCTGAACACGGGGAAATTATAAAAATTGACTCAAACAACTATATACTGCAACTTTCAAATAATACTTTGTATTTAACGAAAAGCGTTGAAAATGGGGTGATTCATTTATCATTAGATGGAGAAGAAAGAAATGTGGACACATTTGTTATGGACGAACATTATCAATCATAACTTTAAAGAAGTATTTTAACTGACTGAGGAAGTCCCACGTTTCTTTAAACGGGGGTGCTTACTCTTGTATTCAGCGGGAGTTTATACTTCCGCTTAATACAAAGGCGAATTTATTCGCCGTCGGTTACAAATATTTTTATGAAATAAAAATATGAGTAGTCTTTGACTTCAATAAAATAGGAGGAATTAACTATTATGAAGAAATTTTTATGTGCGGTAGGAGTAATTCTCTGCCTTTGTTCAAACAGTTTATGTATTCCAGCTTTTGCTGATGACAGTATATCTTTAGAGGCTGTTTCTATTAGAGGTGAGGGGACAAAGCTTTCTCCTTATCTTATTACGGAGGAAAGTCATCTTGTTGGCATAGCTAACGGCGATACAGACGAATCAGCGTATTATAGGCTTGAAAACAATATTAAGCTTAGAAGTTATGACTGGAAACCTATTGATTTCAGCGGTACATTCGATGGAAATGGACATACTATATCAAATGTAAAAATTGGGGACAGAGGAAGCAATTATTCAAATTTAGGACTGTTCGGAGAAAACTCAGGCACAATTACAAATCTTACTGTTCAGGCGGAAATTGTGACGGCAAGTGAAAACACCGGTTGTTTAGTGGGATATAATACGGGAAATATAGATAATTGTATGACAATGGGAACTATTACCGCTTCGAATTCAAACGGAAATGTTGGGGGTATCGTTGGTGAAAATTATGCTTATTATGGTAAAGGTAAAATCTCAAACTCATATTCAGAATGCTTTATTTCAGGAGAGGCTAGATATGTTGGAGGTATCGTTGGTACTTGCCAAAATAACGTCTTAACAAATTGTGGGTTCTATGGAAAGCTCTCTGATTTAATTGCCGTAAATGCAGGGGGTATTGTGGGTTGGTTAGGAGGATATGGTTCTGCTGAAATTAAAGACTGTTACAATAATTCAGAGATAAATATGTCTAATTCAATATATGATTCAAGTTCTGTTGGAGGAATTATTGGTTATGCTGATAATAGTAATTTTACAATACAAAATTGCTATAATAAAAGTGTTATTGAGAGTGGAAGCAAATTAACAGGAGGATTAATTGGTGAAGTTGGACAGATTAACATATCTATAAATAATTGCTATAATTTAGGAGATATTAATGCAGCTTCAGATTATGTCGGAGGCTTAATAGCTTGTTTTCATTATGATTCTTCATTAAAAATGGAAAATTGCTATTCTAAAGGAAATATAATAAACGAGAACGCCGATTGTGCTGCTGGAATAATAGGTAGAATAGTTTCATACGGGTATAATAACTTTGACGCTGAAATTAAAAATTGCGCTGTCTTCGCTGAAGTTAAAGGAAATACAGCAGAAGCTATTATTGGTAGCAACGGAGATGTAGATAATTTTATAAATGTATTTTACAATAAAGATTTAGCTGATGACAGTAAGAAATTTGGTTATGGTTTTACAACAAATGAACTAAAGGATAAAGATACATACTTATATTGGGATTTTGATGATACTTGGGACATTGACAAAAATTATAATGACGGTTATCCTTATTTAAAAGCTCTTGGAATAAATACTTCGGGCGTTGAGCTCAACAAAGCGTCTTTAAATATGATAGAGGGCGATACATATAATTTAGCGGCTAATATTACTCCATCAAATGCCTCAAATAAAAAAATAATGTGGATAAGCGACGATAAAACAGTCGTCTCAGTTGATGATAATGGAACAGTAACAGCTATTGGTGAAGGAACAGCGCAAATTAAAGCTGTGACAAAGGACGGAGGATATACGGCAAAATGCGATATTATTGTAAAGGATAAAGATTATCTTGAAAAAACACTTACTTTAAGCGCTGAAAATGTTGTTGGAGTTCCCGGAAAAGTAGTAAAAGTTCCTGTCAGCATAAAGAACAATAGCGGAATATCCTCTTTTGGAATAGATATAATTTATGACAATAAATATTTAACTCCTGTTGAGGTAACTGACGGGGAATTGTTTAAAGTCAGCTTAAAAAATCTAAATTATTCAGATAATATAATTAGAGTGACATACGCCGGAATGTCAAACACTTCAGGTGATGGGGTTTTATTTTATATTGTTTTTAATGTTAAGGAAAACATTGAAAATACTAATTGTGAAATTGAGATTAAGCCTGACCAGATAAAAGACGCAAATGGGATAAACATTGAATATTTAACCCAAATTGGAAATATACAGATTAAAAATATTATTTTAGGAGACGTAGACGGCGACGGAGAGGTTACAGCCGCCGACGCTACAAAGATTCTTAGAAATTACGCCGCTTTGGAAGAGTTTAACGAGCTTCAGAAAAGCAGCGGAGATGTGGATAATGACGGAGAAGTTACAGCCGCCGACGCTACGCAAGTTTTATTTAAATACGCCGGTTATGATGTTGAATGGTAGGAGGGATAAAATGAGAAATTTAATAAAAGTTTTATTAACCTCAATTTTTATAATTTTATCATTCTCAACATTTGTGTACGCTGAAAATACAGTTGTTTCAATGGGAAATATAAGCGGAAAATTGGGAGACACTATTGACATACCTATTAATATAAGCGGAAATACGGGAATTTGTTCTTTTGGAATGTCATTTGAGTACGATAAAAACTATTTACAGCCTGTTGGAACTAAAAAAGGCTTATGGGATTCTGAGATGGTATTTAATGAAAGCTATAAAGGAAGCGAAAATACAGCTTTTGCCACGGGCGCTGGAATGAGCAATAAAACAGGTGATGGAGTTCTTTTTTATATCAGCTTTAATATAAAGAAAGAAATAGATGGTAATTGTATTCCAATAAAATTAACTGTAAATCAATTAAAACATGTTGAGGGTACAAAGCTTTCAGACGTGTTATACACAATAAATCAAGGAACCGTAACGCCGACACCGTCAGAAAAAATGAAAATAGGATTTGACTCAAAGTATTTTTTATTATCTGACATAATAAAAGTACCTATTGAAATAAAAAATAATGATGGAATATCTACTTTTGGACTTTGTATAAATTATGACAGCGGTTTTCTTACTCCTGTCTCAGTAGAAAAAGGAATATGGGATTCAGAAATAATAGAAAATCTTAACTATGGAAAAGATAAAATTTTTATTACTGGAGCTTCAGCGGAAAATAAAACCGGAGATGGGGCATTTGCGTATATAAATTTTAAAGTTAATAAAAATGCTGGTCTATCGACAAAATTAAGTCTTGATGTAAAACAGATTAAAAAGAAAGTTCAAATTGATGGTAAAATAACAACAGCAAACGTAGATTACACCGCTTTGAGCGGAAACATTAAATTTTATAAAAACTCGGATAAAGCAAAATATGATATTGATAAAGATGGAAATATAACCGCAAACGACGCTTCTTTAATACTTCAATATGTACTTGATAAAAGTAAAAATAACTATGGTATAGGTATTAAAGAAAACAATAAAATTTTTGGCGATGTAGATAATAATGGAATTATAACCGCTGCCGACGCCGCTTTAGTCTTATATGTTTATTTAACCGACTGAGGAAGTTCCCCCTCTTTTTAAGTGGGGGGGGTACTTACTCTTCTAGAGATTATTTATAGATACAGGAGGAATTAATTATGAGTAAATTTTTAAAAGGAATTATATCCGGAATTGTAATTGGCGCTGTCACAGCTTTATCAGTGCCGACTATAGCGAAAAATGTTCAAGAAAGTATTGATATAGTGTATAATAATATAAAAGTTTATACAGACGGTAAAGAAGCGAATACAGGTGACACTGAACCATTTATATATAATGGTACAGTATATATGCCGATTAGAGCTACAGCGGAAGCGTTAGGTATTAATGTTGACTGGGACAGCGGTACAAAAAGCGTTTATTTGACAAGTAAAAATACTGATTCAGAACCAGCTTATTCAAGTGAAACTGAGCTTCCTCAATATTTATCCGGAAAGTATATTGATTATGAGGAAACAGGCATTGAAATGAGCGTAAGTATATTTTCATCATATGATGAAGATGAACCAAATCTAATTGGAAATGCTTCTATAATTTATAATGGTACTGAAACGTTAAGCAAAATTTATAGAGAAAGCGATGAATTATTGAAATTACACTTTAATGACGGTTCCATATGGAATATGTGGATTCCTTCATCAGCTGATTCTCAAAACGGAAATACAGAAATAATGATAAATAATAATAACGCTGACGACCTTGTTACAATTACTTTCAAGATGGTTGAACAATATATGTCCTAATAATAACGTGAGTTCGACAAAAAATTTCAGTAAAACTCAGCGAAACGTAGTTTTGCGCAAAAGTTTTTGTTAAACTTTTTTCAAAAAGTTTGTGGAGTTTGAGGTGAAACCTCAAGGTTTTTAATATTTCAAGAGCATTTTTGGAGGTTTGGAACCTTTTTGCGAAAGAAAAAAGGTTCAATAATATAAAATTTCATCGAACTCACGTTAAATATTAGATAAAATTTTTATAAAAATTATTAGCATATACTGCATTTTACTTGAAAATTTATATAGAGGAGATTTAAAGTATGAAAGATAACAAAATAAAAATTGAAAAAAGGCTGCAAAATATGAAAAAGTTTTATATTAAAGCCGCAAAAATAATTGATAATTTGCCTGACGTAATCCCTGAAAAAATAAAATCCACTCTTAAAGACACGATTTTAGGGGATAAAGACCTTAAAAAATTGTTAGAGGGTGTAGACTCTCATAGACCGCCAAAAATTTTCTTAATTGGAAGAACAGGAGTAGGGAAAAGTAGTTTGATTAACGCTTTATGCGGTTCATATATTGCAAGTGTAAGCGATACAAAAAGTTGTACTGAAAACGCTCAAAGCTATGAATGTAAAAAAGATGGCAGAACTTTAATGGAAATTTTTGATACACGTGGAATAGCTGAATCTGAAAGTTTAAATGATACAATTTCCGCCGAAGAAATGCTTATTAACCAAATTAATGAATTTTCTCCTGATGTCGCTCTTTTAATATTAGGCTGTACTCATAGAGATGATATTAATTCTGATGTTGAGTTTTTAAAAAAAGCAGCAGACAGATATTCAGAAATAAATAAAGTAAGATTACCGATTGTAGTAGTGGTAAATAAATGTGATGAAATGGCTCCTTCCCGTTTAAAAGAACCAGAAAAATATTCAGAAAACAAAATAAATAAAATAAATGAGAGCGTAAAACATTATAAAAGCATTATAATAAAAAATGGTTTAAAAATTGATAATATTATTGCCGTTTCCTCACTGATAGAATGGCAAACGCCAGATGGAATGGAGATTGATGTTGATTGTATTAAAAATCTTCCTCAATGTGATATTGATAATCTGAAAATATCATTTGACGGAAGATATAAAATCGAGGAATTGCTTGATATATTAGAAGAAGCCATTCTTGATTTTGAGGCTCAAATAGGATTGAGAATGGCTTCTCGTCTGGAATCGGTTGTTCGAAGATTCGCAAAACATTTAACCAATATTTTTATAGGAATATCAGCGACAGTAGCGGCAACGCCAATACCTATATCAGATATTTATATATTGATTATAGTTCAATCAATTTTAGTATGTTTAATAGCCTCATTAAGCGGAAGAGATATTTCCATTGAAACGGCTAAAGAATTTATTCTTAGTATGGGAGGAATTGCCGGAGCGGGATATACATTTAGAATTTTAGCGCAACAGGCGTCAAAACTTTTAAATTTAATAGTTCCGGTAACTGGTTCAGCATTAAGTTCCTCAATAGCCGCAATTGGAACTTCATCAATAGGAAAAGCTGCAATCGCTTATTATATAGATGGCAAAACAATAGAAGAGGCAAAAAAGAATCTTGAAAATATAAAAAAAGAAAAAAATATTTCATAATAATATTTATATATTTAAACTAGAATAATATATTTTTCTATAATATTTTTATGGAAACTTTTCAGAGGGAATGGTTTTATTCCCTCTGTTTTTAATATTTCCAATATCTAAATAGCACTTATAAATTCTTCTGAACTTAATTTACAAATTATTGATTAAGTGTTTTTTTTGTGTTATACTATCATATAGATATACAAATAAAACAGTTATTATACGCAGAGGTGATATTATTGAAAATATTGCATTTAAAGGCAGAGGATTTTAAAATATTTGAATCTATTGATGTAAACCTTGACGGAAAAAGTACAATTATTTTCGGTATTAATGGGACCGGCAAATCAACTTTTTTAGACATTATAAATTATATGTTTTATGGATTGATAAGCGAAATTAATCCGTTACAGGGGCAATCTTATGAATTATTTTTGCCTGAACAGATTCATATAGGTAAATCATCGTTTTCATTTTCAATAAATGTAAATATAAACAATAAATTCTTTGTTTTTGAAACTGACTTTAAAAAAGATAACACATTGAAATATTCAACATCATCAGATAAAAATGCTGAGTTTATAAATTATTTTAAAAATACTTATTTCTCTGATAAAAACAAAAATATACCTATTCTTGTAAATTACAGTGTAAACCGCTTGGTTTCAGATATTCCTTTAAATATAAAAGACCAGCAATTTACACAAATATCAGCTCTCGAAAATGCTATAGAAAATAAAATTACATTCAATGATTTCTTTGAGTGGTATCGTAATCGGGAAGATATTGAAAATGAGTATAAAGTTGAAGACAACACTTATGAAGATATATCTCTTAAATGTGTAAGAACCGCTGTAAATAATATACTTGGCAATGTATCCGATTTAAGAGTCAGACGCAATCCTCTTCGTATGTTAGTTAAAAAAGATAATAAAGAAATACGTGTTGATTTACTTTCGGACGGAGAAAAATGCACGTTGGCTTTATTTGGCGATATTGCGAGAAGATTAGCTCTTGCGAATCCTAATCTTGAAAATCCTTTAAATGGAGAAGGTATTGTTTTAATTGATGAAATTGAGCTTCATATGCACCCAACTTGGCAAATGAAAGTTTTAAATATACTTAAAGAAACTTTTCCTAATATTCAGTTTATAATAACTACTCATTCTCCGCAGGTATTATATAATGCTGATAACAGCTATAATATTTTATTATTTGAAAACAATGGAGAGGGCTGTAACATTAAAAATATAGAAAGACTTGACGGATTTGACAGTAATTATATATTAGAGGAGTATATGGGAGCAAAATCAAGAAACAGCAAAATAAATAAGCTTTTTAAAGAGGTATATCACTTAATTGATGATAAAAAATACGAAGAAGCGGAAAAACAAATTAATGCACTCAAAGAAATATCGGGTAATAACTATGCTGACATTATCACTGTTGAAGGGTATTTAAAAAGGAGCAAGATACTGAATGATAGAAATAAATAAAACC
>CAOJPS010000096.1 GCA_948441255.1 uncultured Eubacteriaceae bacterium
TGAGGTGAAACCTCAAGGTTTTTAATGCTCAAAGAGCATTTTTGGAGGTTTGGAATCCTGGGCTGCATAGGCGAGCAGCAAAGCGTAGCTTTGCGACCAGCCTTTGCGATAGAAAAAGGTTCCATTAGTTATAAATTTTCATCGAACTCACGTTAAAATTATATGGCAAAAACAATAATTTTTTCCGGCAAAAGTTTTTGCCCCGCTTTTTTTAAAAAGCGAGCGGAGTCTGAGGCAGAGCCTCAAGGTTTTATCATTTCAACGCAAAAAAGCTTGTTCATCACATAAGGACGAACAAGCCGTGGTACCACCTTAATTCACGCGAATCCAAAAATTCACGCCTCAAAATCCGCTTACCGCGCGAAATACGTCTTAAAAAACACCGCGAAAAAAATTTCATTTTACAATTATACGGCATTTTCTCAAAAGAAAGCTCCTCGGGTGTATCGAAAATTTATGTACTGCGAAACTTTCATCAGCCGCTCCGCTTTCTGATATTGTAACCATAAATTCCTTTTTCCGAATCAAAGCAAAAAAACATATGAAATTCTTATGCCATTGATTATAACACCATAAAATTAAAATTGCAACAATAAATTAATTTCCGTCATTCAAAATCTCATCAGCCTTATCAAATACACGAGCGACGTTTTGTCTGCTGACAAGCATACCCTTAACAGACTTTCCGTCAACAACATAAAAACTGTCGTTAAAAGGCAAAAACCTAACTTCATCAAAAGAGCCGTCTTTCATAGTATATTTAATAACCGTTTCAGGAGTTTCCCCAACAGCCTTTGCCTCTTTGTCAATACTGTCAAAAGTAATCCCAGTCATCAACTCAAAAAGTCCGCCAAAAGTATCCTTATCAACTTCTTTTCCATTCAGATAAGTTTTTCTGTCATCATTAAAACGGCTGTTCTTGTTGTCAGAATTTTCATTTTGCGATTCCGCGCCAAATGTTATGTCATAACTCTTTCCCTTATTCGTCATTTCAATCCGGTTCAAATCCGCCCTATAATGGAGAGCGACAAATTTCTCAATAAATTTTACAGCGTCAGCTTCAAGAAAAGGATTAATATATTTCTCATCAATCAGAAACACACCCTCTTTACCCTCCGCTATACAATAATAATTTTTATCATCAGCTTTAAAACCTATACTTATTTTAAGTGAATTGGTATCGTCGCTCACAGTTATTTCAGCCTCCGGCTCACCGTCTTCATCAACACCGTTTGAATACTCAAAAAAATTTTCAGAAGAACCGTCAGCAATATTCCCAAGCTGCATACTTGTAAGCTGAGATAAAACACTTTCCTGCAAATTTGTGGGATAAACAGCAAGTCCTGGATACGGCTTGTTCATTCTCATAGTTTCCATACCTATAGCTATAAGATTTTCAGCGTTTCCCTCTTTATTTTGGGTATATTCCAAATCAATTTCTTCCTTGCCCCTTTGTTTTATATTAAGTTTCAAAATCTTATATGGAGAAACCTCAGGAAGCGACTTGTCAGCGAAATCATCTATAGTATAACCAAATCTTTTTCCGCTAAGGGAATCAATGAGATAAATCTTGTCACTGTCGGCTTTTTTCGCATAATAATAAGCGTTATCCGGCGTCGCCGAGCCAACATAAATAACTGTCTCACCCTCTGAAGTCTTTATTGTAAGACTTGTTTGACATCTTTCCTGCGTATCATAAAATCCATATTCCGCCAAATCTTTCTCCTTATTCAAAACTTCCTTGCCGGAAATAGACGCCATACTCTCAACAAAAGAATCAACATTGTTATCATTCAAAGCAATTTTCTCATAACTCCTAACAACCCATTTACCATCTTCATTTTCTTTGGAAACAATTTCCGTACTCACGGAATTATTATCGTTTTGCATACCGCCTTTTAAATAAAGGGAAATTACGTCCTCTTTTTTAATATCTGTAATCTTCTCATAATCTTCAGAGGTCTCTTCAATATCCTCCTCGTTTGTCGCCGTATCCTCATCAAAAATAAAAAAATAGCAAAAGGCGAGTAAAGCGGCAATAAGTACACCAATAATAAGTTTTATATATCTTTTTCTCATCACATAATCACCTCTTAGAGCCTGTCTAAAAACTATTAAAATATCCAAAAAATCAGTGAAAATAATATCATTACGTTTCAAAATGATATTATTTTTTCTGATTTTTTGCGTATATTTTGTTTTTAGACAGGCTTTTTTTAGATTTTAGACACGCTCTTAACTGTAACGTCTTTTATACCATACCACAGCGCCCGAGCCAAGTATAAAAACAGGAATAAATCCGCACACAAACATAGTAATCGTACTTTTTGTACCGTCAGGAATCATAATAGTATCCTGTTCAAGACTTTTAGAGGGAATATAAATGCTAGTTTCCTCATCTTTAAGCCAGTTAGCGGCATTTACAGCAAACATAAGACTTGCCGGGGTATATCCCTCGTCCCTTATAATAAGAGAGGAACCGCACACCACCAGTTTAGTAGTATGATTAGTATCGGTATAATAAGAGTCAGTAACAGCGACAGCCAAATCAAACGGTCCATTTTTATCGCCCTCCTCAAAATTAATAGATTCAGGATTATCAGAAATTTTGCTGTACGCCGAATTAGAGGTTTTCAAAAGCGATTCCACAGTAATAGAATTTTTTTTCAGTTCTGTTTGAGAAACTCCCTGAGCATAAGGCACTATCATAGGATAATCGCTTTGAACAAGTTCTCTTGTAACATCAGAGTTCTGCACATTAGGGATAAGGAATATAGGGTTATTGTAATAATTGTTTTTATCCCCCTCAACGATAATAGAATTTTCAAGCCTCACACCATAAGCAGAAAGAATACTGTTAAGATTAGGTTTTTCAGTCCCCCAGTCAACAAACACAGCGGCACGGCCATCTTTAGCCAGATAACTCAAAACAGCGTCTTTCTCATCATCAGAATAATCAACAGCTGGAGTAGTAATAAGAAGCATATCACAATCTTCAGGAATACCGCCGTCTTTAACAATATTAAGATTTTTAATATCATAATTCATTTTCTCAAACTCACTTTTAAGAGTTGGTGAAACCTCTGTTTCATTATGTCCCGAAACATAATATATAACAGGAGTTTTATCCATAGATACATAATAAACGGCGTTAGTAATTTCCGCCTCCGCTGATATTCCGGTAACGGTATAACCGCCAGTAGTATAATTCATCCTTGTTTCATAAAGCTCATCCGGACTTATAATTTTACTTTTATCCCCGCATTGCACAATAATGCTGTCTGTTTCAATATCCTCGCCGTCACTGACAAAACTTTTAGCGAAAGTAGGATAAATATAAGGGTCTTTATACTCAACGGTCAATTTAGGACAATTACTTGAATACTCATTCAATATCTGTCTGATAGTGGCGTCCTCTTTTCCCGTTTCAGAAAGCACAAATATAGAAATATCTTTCTCAACTCTCCTAAGCGCTTCTTTCGACTTATCTGATATAGAATACATTTCTTCCGAAGTCAAATCCGCCTCAAAATTAATTTTTTCAGCGACGAGGTTCACAAAAACAAGAATAATAATCACAATCATAACGGCAACAGTAGAAAAAGTTCCGTATATAAGTTTTTTATCCATTTAAAATCCTCCTATCTCCAGCGTCTTTTCTCAATAGTATTCACCGTGATATACAAAAACACGGCAATAAATGAGATATAATAAACCACGTCGGAAAGTTTAAAAACACCCATATAAAAACCCTCAAATCTGTTAAGAACAGAAAACCAGTTAAGAACTTTAATTATAATGCCGTCAAAAATAAGATTATCATAAAAATAAAAACCGGCCTCAATTATAATTCCAGCAGCAAACAGACTTGCCGAAACAATAATATTTTTAGTCCCATTATACAAAACAAATGAAATGACAAAAATAATAAAAGCCACAAAAGCGAGAGAAGACGCCGTATCCATAGGCATACTCTCAATAATCCCGTCCATCATAAGAAAGAAAAACACAGCGGCAAAAGTCCCCACAGCGGCAACAATCTGATTATCTGTCAAAACTGAAATAAAAAGACCCACCGAAATAAGACTTGCCCCCAGCAAAAAATATCCCAAAAAACAGCAAAAAGTTTCCCAAAAAGGCACTTCTCCATAATAGCTCAAAATAAGAGGAAACAGCGCGATAATAATCAGCCCTATAAGAAAAAGAACGGCAGCGGAAAGAAATTTCCCCACAACAATTTTGCTTACACTAACAGGCGATGTATACAAAAGCTGGTCTGTTTTCTGTCTTGCTTCCTCCGCGAAAAGGCGCATAGTCATAACAGGTATCAAAATAAGAAACATAGACAGAGTATACATCAATGTATTAGAATAAGTGGGAATACCTTGCCCAATATTAAAATTAGAGAAAAAATAAGCGTTTATAAGGACAAAAAAGCCAAGAAATACATATCCGGAAAGTGTATTGAAATATGTACGAAGTTCTTTTTTAAAAACAGCAAACATTATCAATCGTCCTCCTCATCAGCCAAAGCGTCATCAATTTTTTCAGCGTCATTTTCCAAAGAATTTTCATCTAAAACACCATTTTCAAAATCCCCCGAATAATTGTTATTAATAACTTTAATAAATATTTCCTCAAGAGAGAAAGTAACAGGTTTAAACATAAGAATAGGAATATTTTCTTTTGAGGCGATATTAAAAATTTCTTCTCTCAAATCACCATTTTCATTTTTAACAGACATAGAAAAATCATACGTTCCCATTTCCATAACGCCGTCAAAACTTGGATTAAACCCGCTGAAAATACTCAAAATCTCATCAGAGGATTTAACAGCCTTAAATCTAACATTAAAAAATCCCTCCGACATATTCTCAAATTCATCAGTTCTTTTCTGGGCAACAATTTTACCGTCATTAATGATTATTATTTTATCACAAACAGCGCTGACCTCGTGAAGAATATGAGAACTCAAAATAACAGTATGCCGTTCTCCCAATTCTTTTATAACGTCACGCATTTCAATAATCTGTTTAGGGTCAAGTCCAACTGTAGGCTCGTCCAGAATTAAAACATCAGGAAATCCCACAAGCGCCTGGGCAAGCCCAACCCTTTGACGATAACCTTTTGAGAGATTTTTAATAATTCTTGATTTAACATCATTAATTTTAACAATGTCATAGATTTCCTCAAGCATATCACTTCTTTTTTCTTTAGGAACATTTTTAATGTCACATACAAACTCCAGATATTCCGAAACCCTCATATCGCCATAAAGCGGCGGCATATCAGGAAGATATCCTATTTGTTTTTTAGCTTTTTCCGGTTCCTTCAAAATATCAAATCCATTAATAATAACAGAACCTTCCGTTGAGGAAATATAACCTGTCATTATATTCATAGTAGTAGTTTTTCCAGCTCCATTAGGACCCAAAAAACCAACAATCTCGCCGTCGCCCACAACAAAAGAAATATTATCGACAGCGGTATTTTTACCATAACGTTTAGTCAAATTTTTAACCTCTATCAAGCCATAAAACCTCCCAAAACTTTTAAAACCGCCCCGCAGGCGTCAACCGATACGCTCAATAAACTTTCTTTTTCCTTCTTTTCAATATTCAAAAGCCTTTCTTTTTCCTTTTCGGCAAACTTCCCTTTGTTTAAATACTCCATTAAACGTCTTGCCATATCATTGTCACTTTCCACAACAAGACTTTCAGGCTCCATACCCGATACTTTCCACATATGAAGAGGATTATTATTATCAGTATAGCCGCAAAGATAAATTTCGCCCTCAATTGGATTATCCACGCCATACACAGGCTTCATAAGTCCATATTTTCTGTAGTACGTAAGTTCTCTTCCCTCAAAAAAATCGCCCTTAATATTTTTACACTGAACAACAGTAATACTTTCAGCATTCACATTCTTAACCCTGCCAAAATACACCATAGATGAATCCATTTCAAGCAAAGCCTCAGGTATATCACCGCAGTAGCACACCACTGACGAGTATACCAAAACAATAATTCCCATAATCACGGCAAATAATTTTCTCATAATCTTCCCCCCAGCGCAAAAATTCCAATCTATAGAAAATACCGTATAATTCAAAAAATTACTTTTAATATCCTTTGTGCGGTGTTTCCTATAGTAATTGTAGCAAAAAAATATTTTACAAATCTTTATTGAGATATTTCATCACCGTTTACCTTTTTCAAAATATCCATAAACTGCTCTCCCGTTATAGTTTCTTTTTCATAAAGATATTCAGCAATCTCATCAAGCGCCTTTCTGTTTTCTTTCAAAATAGAAACAGCTTTCTGATGACACTCCCTTATTATTTTCAATACTTCCTCATCAAGAGCGGCAACAGTATTTTCACCGCAAATAGCGACATTTCTGCCATCAAGATATTTATTTTCTGTACTTTCCAGCGCCATCATATCAAATTTCTCGCTCATACCATACTGAGAAACCATAGACCGTCCCATTTTAGTCGCTCTCTCAATATCATTAGACGCCCCAGTGGTAACAGTATCAAACACAATCTCCTCCGCAGCCCTTCCAGCAAGCAAAACAACAATTTCAGAAATAATCTCATCTTTTGTCATAAGATATTTTTCTTCTTCCGGCATCTGCATAGTATAACCCAAAGCCCCCATAGTACGGGGAACAATAGTAATTTTCTGAACAGGCTGAGAATTTTTCTGCAAAGCGGAAGCAAGGGCGTGCCCAACCTCGTGAAAAGCGACAATTCTTTTTTCCTTTGAAGAAAGAATACGGTCTTTCTTCTCCTTACCCGCTATAATAACCTCAACGGCCTCCATCAAATCTTCCTGCAAAACTTTTTCCCTTCCCATTCTAACGGCTCTTAACGCCGCCTCGTTCACCATATTGGCAAGGTCGGCTCCTGCCGCACCGCTTGTAGCAAGAGCAATAGCCTTCAAGTCAACATCATCACCCAAAATAACATCCTTTGAATGAACCTTCAAAATATCCTCTCTTCCAATGAGGTCAGGCTTTTCAACAATTATTCTTCTATCAAAGCGTCCTGGCCTAAGGAGAGCCTTGTCAAGAACATCAGGTCTGTTGGTAGCTGCAAGAATAACAATAGCTTTTGAGGAATCAAAACCATCCATTTCTGAAAGCAGCTGATTAAGAGTTTGTTCTCTCTCATCATTGCTGTTTGCCGAACCATCTCGCTTTTTGCCTATAGCGTCAATCTCATCTATAAAAATAATACAGGGAGCGTTTTCCGAAGCCTGTTTAAAAAGGTCACGAACTCTCGAAGCTCCCACACCCACAAACATTTCAACAAAATCAGAGCCAGAAAGCGACATAAACGTAACATTCGCTTCTCCGGCAACAGCCTTAGCGAGAAGTGTTTTTCCTGTACCAGGAGGACCGACAAGCAAAGCGCCTTTAGGCTGCTTCGCGCCTATTTTAATATATTTGTCAGGATTGTGAAGAAAATCTATAATTTCCTGCAAAGACTCTTTTGCCTCTCCTTGTCCGGCAACATCTTTAAAAGTAACACCAGTTTCTTTTTGCATATAAACCTTGGCGTTGCTTTTGCCAACGCCCATAATACCGCCACCGCCGCCAAGTTTTTTAACGGCAAAATGCATAATTAAAGAAAAAGCTATATATAAGAATAAAATAGGCATAATCCAGGACATAAAAAAGTCAAAAACAGGCGAAGAATTTTTAACCTTTCTTGAAAACTTAACATTATGTTCTTTAAGAGTTCCCACAAGTTCCAAATCCCCCACAATACCCGTATAAAAAATCACTTCACCATTATTGTAAATTTTAGAAATTTCTTTAGGAATTTCCGTTTTAGAAGCGTCCGCGTAAACAATAAGTCTATCCGACTCAAACTCAACAGCATTCACAGCGTCTTTTTCAACAAGTGAAATAAAATCACTGTATTCAATTTCAGCCATATTTCCGCCCGAAAAAGCCGACATAAAAAAATTCATAAAAAAGGTTGAAATCAAAGCGAAAGCCAATATACCCATCAAAATTTTTTTATTATTTCCGCTTTTATCTCCGCCATTTTCAGAATTTTTTTTCAAATCAGGATTATCCTGCATAACAAATCACCTTATCTTTCGTATTAACGATTATAATCAATCAATAAACTGCGAGAAACGCCTGCGTTTCTTGCAAGCGTGTCAGCTATGCCAACACACTAAACATATATGCAATACCGCATAATTCGATAAAATAGATTTTAGGAAATACCGCATAATAAAGCAATAAAAATAATTTTTTAAAATTAATACCGCTTCAAGTTGATTTTTCTACGAAAAATTCAACACTTACACTTAATTATTTTCAAAAATTATTTTTATTTTTGAATTGTGCGGTGTTTCCTTTAGACGATATTTTTCAGTACAAGTAAAAAGCTCGCTGTTCAAACACTTTTGCTTACGCAAAAGCCGGCTTCGCCGTCCGCGTTTTTCTTCGCGATGTACACATAGTCGGAGCCTATGATAAGAGGTTTTGACGCAGTAATGGGAAATATCGTCAAAATCTATGAAATCATAATTATTCGGTATTGCCTATATTATTTTATCCTTTTATCGAAATAAATTCAACCCCATAATAATAATGCAGCAGAATTTCTTTATAATTTTTATTTTCTTTCGCCATAAAATTCGCGCCATATTGACTCATTCCCGCGCCGTGACCATAACCTTTTGTTGTAAAAACAATTTTATCGTCTTTATAAGAAATCGTAAAATTAGTAGACCTTAAGGAAAGAATCGACCTAACCTCCGAACCTTTAAAATTCTTTCCGCCTATATTTATCAAAGTAACATACCCCGCGTCAGTTCTTTTAATAATGGAAATGTCATTCTTAATGTTATCAGAAAACACACAGCCCTGACTTTCAAATTTCTTTTTAAAATCAGCTTTCAAGAATTCAGAATTGAACAAAAAATTAGGAGCGTTTTCATCCTCGTGACTATCTACACTTTGCAAATAGCTAAGCTTTTCAGACCACACATTTTCAGAATTTTCCGTAACACCACCGCTTGTAGAATGGAACGCCGCCAAAATAGGCTCTCCGCCATATACCATAATTTCTCCCCTTGTAGCGTCAACAGCAGAAAAAACCTTATTATAATTCCGCTCAAAAGAATCTCCCCATCTTTTTTTCATTTCCTCAACAGTAATAAACGCTTGTCCTATATTATTAGGATTAATTTCCTCAGAATTTCCTATTTGCCTGTAAGCGTATGTTCTCGCGGCAACCGCCTGAGCCTTAAGAGCCTCCAATTCAAAAGAAACTGGCATTTCCGCTGCAACCACACCTATAATATACGATTCCATACCAGGGTTTTCTTCTTTTATTGAAATATTGTCTGATAAATTTTTATTAGAATTATCAAACTCATAATCAGGCGAATAAATGTTATTTTCTTCTTCTGTTCTTAAATCTGTCAAAAAATCTTTATCATTCAATCCTCCAAACAAAACTTCCGTTATAAAATACGGCAATAAAACCACGGCAAAAATAATAAAAAAAGAATAAACGCATATATTCTTAAAAAAAGTATTTTTTAAAATTTTGCGCATAAAATCACCTCTGTTAAAATTCTATGCGTAAAATACCTCAAATATTTCCAACACATGTCAGCTTAAAACCGTGGGACTTTGTCCCATATATGGTAACTTAAGAAAAAGTTGTATAAAAATTAAAAATGTCAAGACTAAAAAAAACAAAAATTCTTTAGTTAATTTTCTTTAAACTGCTTATTTGTTACTATTTTATCTCTGCGATAAGGGTTCATACAAAATTTTTAACTATTAATTTTTATGATTTTTTAGCACCTTTCAACAATATAATTTTCTTAAGTTACCACGTATGGGACTTTGTCCCCATATGCACTAAGTTAATATAAAAACCTTGGAGACTCCGTCTCCAAACC
>CAOJPS010000097.1 GCA_948441255.1 uncultured Eubacteriaceae bacterium
GGTTTGGAGACGGAGTCTCCAAGGTTTTTATATTAACTTAGTGCATATGGGGCAACAATTAGTAACAGCGGTGCGATTGTCAGTTTTTTCAAGTCTTAATTTTAAAATGTGTAAATGCCCAAAATCGGCAAAATACCACAACAATCGCTCTTGTCATTATATCCACAAAAGCGTCGAAGTCAAGACTAGAACAAGCGCAAAAGCGGTCTTGACTTCGGCACTTTTGCGGATTTTTGTTAGTTAAGCGGTTGTTGAGTAAGTTATGGTCGATTTACCTGAACACAATTTAAGGCAATACCGCACAATTATGATTTCATAGATTTTGATGATATTTTCCATTGCTGTGTCAAAGTCTCTTATCATAGGCTACGACTATGATTGCGAGCCTTTTCCTTGCACTGAAAAATATCGTCTAAAATCTATTTTATCGAATTATGCGGTATTGCCCTAATTATGCGGTATTGCCTTAAAATTCAGAACCATTTTTCAGTGTGCGAATAGCACAAGTTGACACCAAGCCCTTATAGGGCTATCTCAAGTCACCGTCTTAGCCGGTGGTTCTGACTTTAATTATTGAATTTTAAAAGTATACGCTTTATCATAGTTTTTACGATGATAATATTGCGCAATGCCTTGTGTCTGATTATAAACAATACTCTATTCTGTAGTTTCCCCGTCATTAAAATTATGTTTGCTTACATTTTCAAGAGCGTTTTTCACTTCTGTCATATTCATAAACGTATTTTGCGACAAGATATTTGTAAGGGTATCAAATCTTATATGAGACTGCTGTGAGCCTATTCCTTGCTTATTGCCTTTCGCAAGATAGAAATTTGTTACAACAGGCGTTTCAGTTATTATCATTTCATTATTTATATATTCTATAGCAACAGATTTTCCTGATATGTCTGATATTGCGAAATGAACCATCATTCCAAGGGAATCGTGCATATCATATTGTTTAAGCAATTCAAGAGCTTCATCAACATTAGCCGCTTTATCAAGAATAAGACGTACCGCCGTAGTTGTTGTAATATCAGGTTTATCTGTATCTTGATTAATGGCTGACGCGTCATCTATATACAAAACTGCCGCGCAAAGTCCTTTTTCATTCATACCATCAAGAGGAGCATACATTGAAACAATAGTACGAATATTTTCAGGCAGACTGTTAAAGTTTTTATAGGCGTTTTGAATAAAGTTTGTGTTTACTGTTGAAATTGATGTGTATCCATTATTGGGTTTCGCCATAAGCACAAGAGCGTTGCAGGAATACCAGTCAAAATTTCTGCCGAATAATAAATCGCCGTTTTTGTCTTTAGTGGATATTATGGAACAACCAAAAGCGTTTTGTGAAAAGTTTAATTTTCCCATATTTTTAACAATATTATTCTGCAAAAAGTTTACAAGTTCAGTATCGGAAGAAGCGCCGCCTTCTTCTAAAAATAAGTCAAACATATAATCTCCATTATATTGGACTGCTGAAAAACCATTTTCAAGTTCAGTTTCTTTATTTGTGGGAATTATTATATTTTCGTAAGGAGTTATCTCTGGCTCCATAAAAATATCTTTATTCGTTTTATTTGATATTGTAATAAGCTGTTCAGTGTTATTCCACTCCACATTAAAGCCTAAATTTTCGGCAATAAATCTAATTGGAAGCATTGTTCTGCCGTTTATGACGGTTGGAGCTGTGTCAAGAGTTTTTTCCTTATTATTTATATAAGCTGTCCTGCTGTCAATTTTAAGGAGTATTGTATTTTGTCCCAATATTATAATTACTTCTCTTTGAGAAGGATTCCAGTTTACTGAACCGCCGACATTTGCTATAAGTGAACGAATTGGAATCAAAGTATTGTTATTTATAATAATAGGAGATGTACCTATTCCAGGGTCAATTTCTGTTTCTAATCCATTTATTGTCATTATAGGATTATCAATTTCCATAATGATAGTAAAATTATCAGTATAATTTATAGAAGCGTCTGCTTTAACACAGACGCTTCCATATACCAATAATGTACAAGCAGATATTATTGATAATAGTTTTTTCATATATTTCCTCCAATTAATCAGCAGGAGTTATGGAAATTATTTTATTTCCCCAGTCCTCAAGCACAGGGTTTTCCTCAACTGCTGTCTTCAATCCATTTGTATTTTCGATTGTTCCTATTTTAGTATAATTTCCATCTATTTCAGCTTCTTGGTAAAAAAGAATAACTTTATTATCGGCGTAGTAAACTTCTCCCGCTTTTGCGGAAGTAATTTTTGTTGCATTTGCAGGAATGGTATAACGGCTTGGTATATCATAATACTGCATATACTCATATCCGTCATAGTCATCAAAATGATATACAGGAAGATTCATTTCTGATGTTCCAATAAATTCAGTAAGATATTCAACCGTTTCGTTGTTTTCAAGATTAAGAGTAAAGGTATCTCCGTTATGACCAAATTTTATTAATAACGCCTTTGATTTGTTTTCATTATTTGATTTGTTTTCCGTTGAATTTGAAACTGTATTATTTGATGATTCGGTTATAGTTGGTTGTTCAGAGAGTAAATCCTTTTCTTCTTTAGTAATTGTTACAGTTTGTGTTTCACTGTTCCATTCAACGTTAAAATTAAAACTTTCCGCAATAAATCTAATTGGAAGCATTGTTCTGCCGTTTATTATTGTTGGAGCTGCGTCAAGAACATTTGCGTTATCATTAAGGTAAGCGGTTGTATTGCCAATAATAAGACGGATTATGTCTTGTCCGTATGTAAGGGTTATTTCCTGTTTTTCCTTATTCCAATTTACTGTTCCGCCAATTTCTTCTATAACCGCTCGTATAGGAAGTAATGTTCGTCCGTTTATTATAACAGGACTTGTACTTATTCCACTGTCAATTTCTTTTTCAATACCGTTTACAGTCATAATTGGATTGTTTATTTTAAGAATAAGTGAGGTTTGTGTGTCAGCATAAACCGATGCCGATGATAAAAGTATAGCCGATGATAAAATACCTGATAATAATTTTTTTCTTAATTTCAAAATAATCACTCCTAATATTTCTTTTAAATTTTGTTAATTGTAAATCAAAAATCCATATATGAACAAATTTATAAGTAAGTTTATTATAGAAAATACCACACAAAGGATATTAAAAATAATTTTTTTAATTATGCGGTGTTTTCTATAAAATGCTGATTAATCAGATATTTATAAATTTAATACTATATTTATGGCAATACCGCATAATTCAATAAAACAGATTTTAGATGATATTTTTCAGTACAAGGAAAAAGCTCGCAAACATAGTCGGAGCCTATGTTAAGAGATTTTGACAAAGTAATGGAAAATATCAGCAAAATCTGTGAAATTATAATTGTGCGGTATTGCCTTATATTAAATCAGAATTTTTGGCATAGGCCTTCAATATACCAAAAGTATTTCTATATAATAAAAAATATCATATTAAATTCATTCTATCCAAATTAATCAGTGTTTTTATATTTTACAGGCAACACCCCCTTAGGCATAAATAATAATTTTCGGCAAAAATAAATGTGAATTCTAATCATCTATATTTCTTATACATTTATTTTAGCATATTGAATTTATAATGTCCATTGCTTATGTTGAATAGATTAATATGCCTTTTAGTTATATTATATATTTGTTTTTTATATACTTTAAAGGTATAGGTTTATATTTGATATAAGTATTTGCTATTTTAATATTTTAGGTATAAAATAAAGATATAACAAAATAAAAACAGAAAGGAAAATTTATATGACTATATATTCAAATGAAATTCACGATGAGGAACGAGCTTTTTATGGCATAAATAACGCACAGCTTATAAATTGTACTTTTGAGGGAGCCGCTGACGGAGAATCAGCTCTTAAAGAAACTTCTAACCTTAACATAGAAAAATGTAACTTTTTATTGAGATATCCTTTATGGCATACAGACAAAGCGGTAATAAATGAGTGTTTAATGACTGAAACCTGCCGTGCGGCACTTTGGTATGATACCAATATTAAGATAAAAAATTCTGAATTAGGCGGTATAAAAGCTTTGCGTGAATGTAAGAATATTGAACTTTCGGATTGTAAAATAAATTCTACAGAATTTGGCTGGTTTTGTCATAATATAAAAGTACAGAATTGTGAACTTACATCAGAATATCCTTTTATGCAATGCTCAGAAATGAAATTTGACAGTTTGAAAATGAACGCGAAATATTCATTTCAATATGTACGAAATGTTACTTTTCGTAATTGTGAGCTTAATACAAAAGACGCTTTCTGGCATAGTAAAGATGTAACTGTTTATGACAGTGTTGTAAAAGGAGAATATTTAGGCTGGTATTCGGAAAATCTTCATTTGGTACGCTGTAAAATTATTGGTACTCAGCCTCTTTGTTACGCAAAAGGTCTTGTATTGGAAGACTGCGAAATGATAGGCTGCGATTTATCATTTGAAAAAAGTAATGTAATAGCAACAATAACAGGAGAAATAACAAGTGTTAAAAATCCTGTTTCAGGAAGAATTATTGCTGATAGTATAGGCGAGATTATTGTGGAAGATTCTAATTGCAAATGTAAAATTGAAACTAATTTGACCGCTTGTTGTTACTTATGATATTTGAAAATTATTTTATAAAAGGAATTATAATTGGAATTATTTTTGATATTCCTGCTGGAGTTGTTGGGGTTCTTACAATAATAAAGAAGTATTACATACGGAGCCAAAGCAGGATTTATTTCGGGCATTGGCTGTAGTATTGCTGATTTGATATATTCTTGTGTAAGTATTTTTTCAATTACACTAATTTCTGATTTTTTGCTTAAATATCAAAATATTATAAACTTTATTGGAGTAACTTTTGTTATTTTAATGGGTATTGGTATTATGCGAAAAAAGCAGTGTATTGTTTATGAAAAAGCAACCACGGCAAAAATAATATCATTTTTTACTTCATCATTTTTAATAACAATTACTAATCCTGCGACAATTTTATCATTCTTGCTTGCGTTTTCAATATTTAATGTCAAAGATATAGACAATCGTTTTCAAGGGATAGAATTAGCCGCGGGAATATTTACTGGAAACTGTGTTTGGTGGAGTTTAATCACTGTATCCGCAAAGATTTTCAGAAAATGTATTACTGATATATGGCTAAAACGTATAAATAATATATTAGGAGTGTTTATTATATTGTTTGGTATCTTTATAATTATATAGAAAATAATACAAGGAGGTTTTTATGAAATATAAATTAAAAATGTTAAAGTGTCAATGATGGGTTACACTTTAACAATGATTTAAAAAAATTTGCGAAAAATATATTGACAAATTATTGTTGATGCGATAAAATACATAAGGTGATGTAAAGATAAATGGCTTTACAGCTTATGATTTAGGTGATTTTATGGAAAAAGTATTTCTCGCAACTATGCTTTATGATTTTTATGGCGAGTTTTTGACAGAAAAGCAAAAAGATGTCTTTGAGAAACATTTTCTTGAAGACCTTTCTCTTAATGAAATCGGCTATGAACAGGGAATAACACGTCAGGCTGTTATGGATACGATTAAAAGAAGTGAAAAAATACTTTTGCGATATGAGCAAAAACTTCATCTTATTGATAAGTTTATTTTGAGAAAAGATAAAGTCGGTAAAATTATGAGCAAACTTGATGAATTGTCTTGTGGCGTATCTGAAAATTCTAAGTTTTTTGACGATATTGCTGTGATTAAAAAAATGTTATCTGAAATTTTAGATTGATACGGAGGCGGGTTATGGCTTTTGAGAATTTATCCTCAAAGCTTCAAGAAGTTTTTAAACAGCTTAGAGGTAAAGGAAAACTTACAGAAAAAGATGTTAAGGACGCTTTGAGAGAGGTTAAGCTTGCTTTGCTTGAAGCAGACGTAAACTTTAAAATTGTAAAAGACTTTGTTAAAAAAGTTACTGAAAAAGCTGTCGGAGAAGAAGTTCTTGGCGGACTTAATCCGGGTCAGCAGGTAATTAAAATTGTTAATGATGAACTTATTGAACTTATGGGAAGTTCTCAAAGCAAGCTTACATTTTCTCCTAAAGCGCCTACTGTTTATATGATGGTGGGACTTCAAGGTGCTGGTAAAACAACAACTACTGGCAAACTTGCGGGACAACTTAGAAAACAGGGTAAAAAACCCTTGCTCGTTGCTTGCGATGTTTACAGACCTGCTGCTGTTAAACAGCTTCAAGTTGTAGGAGGTACTTACAATATTCCTGTTTTTTCTATGGGGAATATTAATCCTGTTGAAATCGCCAAGGAATCCTTTAATTATGCCAAACAAAATGGTAATGACGTTATTATTATTGATACAGCGGGTCGCCTTCACATAAATGAGGAGCTTATGACAGAACTTGAGAATATTAAAGCGGAGGTTAAACCGCAGGAAATTCTTTTGGTTATTGATGCTATGACAGGACAGGACGCGGTTAATGTTGCTGAGGTTTTTAATGAAAGACTTGGTGTAGATGGTGTTATTATTACAAAGCTTGATGGTGATACGAGAGGTGGTTCGGCACTGTCAGTAAGAGCTGTTACGGGAAAACCTATAAAATTTGTTGGTATGGGGGAAAAACTTGAAGATTTGGAACCTTTTTATCCAGATAGAATGGCATCCCGTATTCTTGGAATGGGAGATGTTTTAAGCCTTATCGAAAAAGCTCAGCAAGTTTTTGATGAAAAACAGGCACAAGAGCTTGAGAAGAAAATGCGTACACTTGATTTTACTTTTGAGGATTTTCTTACTCAAATGCAGCAAGTTAAAAAAATGGGGCCTCTCAAAGATTTGATTTCTATGGTTCCTGGACTTAATCAAGCTAAGCTTGATGACGTTGATGTTGATGAAAAATCTATAAGCCATATTGAGGCAATTATTCAGTCTATGACCGTTTATGAAAGAAGAAATCCTGATATTTTAAACGGGTCACGGAAAAAGCGTATAGCTAAAGGCAGTGGACGTTCAATTCAGGAAATTAATAAATTGATTAAACAATTTGATGAAATGAAAAAAATGATGAAAATGATGACTGATATGACTAAGGGTAAAAAAGGGAAATTTAAACTTCCTTTTTTTAAATAAATTATAATAATTTTTTAGGAGGTGAAATTAATGGCTGTAAAAATCAGATTAAAAAGATTAGGCGCTAAGAAAGCTCCTTTTTATAGAATTGTTGTTGCTGATGCCAGAACTCCAAGAGGAGGTAAATCTATTGATGAAATAGGCTACTATGACCCAACTAAAGAACCTGTTGTTCTTAAAGTTGATGGGGAAAGTGCTAAAAAATGGATTGGCAACGGCGCTCAGCCTACTGATACAGTTAGAGCGTTGCTCAAAAAAGCAGGCGTTATTGAGTAATATTTTTTTGATATTATTATTGTATGGTGGTTATTTTATGAAAGATTTACTTGAAATACTTGCTAAAAATTTAGTTGACCACCCAGATGTTGTTTCAGTTTCAGAAAAAGTTGATGAGGATGGAGTTGTTGTTCTTGAACTTTCTGTTGCGGAGGAAGATATGGGTAAGGTTATAGGAAAGCAAGGGAGAATAGCTAAAGCTATTCGTACTATTGTTAAAGCAGCCGCTATCCACGAAGATAAAAAGGTTGTTGTTAAAATTATGCAGTAATATTCATTTCAAAAGATGCCTTTAGGAGGCTTTGCTTCCGGGCTCTTTTGATTATTTTTGGCGGCTTGGTTCGCCTTTTTTGCATATAATCGTTTTGCAAACAATAAAAAGAAAGTTTTAATAAAGTTTGGTGTATTGTAAAGTTATTATATAAAGAAAGAGTTGTTTGTGTTGATAATGAGGATGGCTGAAAATAAAGATATAATTGGAGTTATTAAACTGCTTAAACAAGTTGCTTATTTACATCATATAGGAAGACCTGATTTGTTTAGGAAAAATTCCTCAAAATATAATGAAAAACAGCTTGGAGATATTTTTAAAGATAAAAATAAACCTGTGTTTGTTGCCATTGATGATAATGAAAATATTATTGGATATGCTTTTTGTATTTTTCAATGGTATTCTAATGATAGCATATTTACTGATATAAAAACATTATATATAGATGATTTATGCGTTGACGAAAATTACAGAGGAAAACATATAGGACAAAAGATTTATGAGACTATTGTAAATTTTGCAAAATTAAATAATTGCTATAATATTACTTTGAATGTATGGAATTGTAATGAAGCAGCTAAGCGGTTTTATGAAAAACTTGGGCTGTTACCTCAGAAAATTGGATTAGAAATGATTTTGAAAAAGTAGTCTTACTTGGGAGTTGGATTTTTTGGAAAAGTATTTTGTTATTGGTAAAATTGTTAATACTCAGGGTGTGAAAGGGGAATTGAGAGTTATTCCCACTACTGATGATATTTCAAGATTTGAATTGTTGGATTTTATTTATATTGATAAAAATGGAATATTAGACAAGTATGAAATTCAAAATGTTCGTTATCATAAACAATTTGTTTTGATTAAACTTAAAAATGTTGATGATATGACTATGGCAGAGAGTTTTAAAAATTTTGAAATTAAAATTCCAGCGGATATGGCTTTGCCTTTGGATGAAGGCGAATATTATATTGGTGATTTATATTCTATGGAAGTTATAACAGATTTAGGTGAAAGGCTTGGAACGGTTGAGGATATTATTTTTACTGGCGCGAATGATGTTTATGTGATTAGAAATGATGATAATGAAATTTTAATACCAGCTATTAAGCAGTGTATTTTAAATATAGATATTAAAAATAATAAAATGACGGTTAAACTTTTGGAAGGTTTGAGATAATGAATTTTTATGTTTTAACTCTTTTTCCTGATATGATTTTTGACGGTCTTAATCATAGTATGCTTAAAAGAGCTTTTGAAAAAAAAATAATTAGTTTGAAGTGTGTTGATATACGAGATTTCGCTAATAATAAGCATAATCAAGTTGATGATTATCCTTATGGAGGCGGGGCAGGTATGGTTATTAAACCGCAGCCTGTTTTTGACGCCTATGAGAGTATTAAAAAAACTGTTAAAAATAATTGCAAAGTTGTGTATATGACCCCTCAGGGAAAAACTTTTAATCAAGAATTGGCTTTTGAGTTTTCGAGAGAGAAAGAACTTATTTTATTATGTGGGCATTATGAGGGTATTGATGAAAGAGTTATTGATGAAATTGTTACTGATGAGATTTCTATGGGCGATTTTATTTTAACAGGCGGCGAACTTGCAGCTATGACTGTTATAGACGCTGTTTCCAGACTTATCCCTGGCGTTCTTAATAAAGAACAGTCTTTTGAGACTGAAAGTTTTTCGGATAATCTTTTAGAGTATCCTCAATATACAAGACCTGTTGATTTTCACGGTAAAAAAGTTCCTGAGGTATTGCTTTCGGGACATCATAGAAATGTTGACAAATGGAGAAGAAATCAATCTCTTGAACGTACTTTTTTAAAAAGACCCGAACTTCTGAAAGAGGCTGTTCTTTCAGATATGGACATTGAGTTTTTGGAAAATATTGGTTTTAAGGGGATAGACGTATGAAACTACAAAAACTTTTGAGTTATGTTCGCAGGGCTGTTGATGATTATACTATGATTGAAACCGGCGACAGAATTGCTGTTGGTATTTCTGGAGGAAAAGATAGTCTTTCTTTACTTGTCGCTCTTAAAGCTTTGCAAAGGTTTTATCCTGCGAAATTTGAACTTGAGGCTGTTTCAGTTTCTCTTGGATTTGAAAGTATGGATTTTTCGCCTATTCAAAGATTATGTGACGAAATGGGTATAAAGTATACTATTGTGAAGACAGATATTGCTGAAATTATATTTGACGCAAGAAAAGAAAAAAATCCTTGTTC
>CAOJPS010000098.1 GCA_948441255.1 uncultured Eubacteriaceae bacterium
ATGGGTCAAGGGACTAGTCCCTTGCAGGGTGTGGGACAGCGTCCCACGGTTTTAAAGAAACGGGAAGAAAATTTTCAGTTGACCAGAATTTTACTATGTCTTTGAAGTAGTCCGCAAGTGTCTTCCTTTTGACAGAATTTTTTGCTGTTAAATCTATTTTTGCTGTTAAATTGTCATTTATGTATATCTCTGCAATTCCTATTGTTTCTCCTTCATTTATAGGCGCTGTTATTTCATCTGGTATCTTTTTTATTATGTTTATTTTCTCACTTCCGTCTTTTTTTATGCAGACTTTTAAACCCTCTTTTAATAAAAGCTCAAGTTCTTGCTCATCACTTTTCAGTACATTTATTTTAGCTATAGGGTCATTTTTTTTGAAGGGGGTTTGATATTCATAGTTGTCAAAACCATATTTTAATATTTTTTTCGTGTCAGTCCATTTTTGCTCTTTTCCTTTGTTTCCCCAGCCGCTTGCCAAAACTGTACTTATGAGCCATAAACCATTTTGTTTTGCGGAACCTACGAAACAATGCCCAGCTTTTCCTGTGAAGCCTGTTTTTACTCCATTTGCCCCTGGAAATTCTGATAAAAGGCGGTTTTTATTTATTACACTATAGGATTTTTTATCGCTTTTAAATGAAATTTCCCTTGTTGTTATTATACTTTGAAAGGTTTCGTTTTTTAGGGCATAGCGAGCTATTAACGCCATATCATACGCTGTTGAGTGGTGTTCTCCGGAGTCCAGTCCGTTTGGGGTTTTGAAAATGGTGTCTTTGGCGCCTATGGATTGTGCTTTTTTTGTCATTTCCTCACAGAAATTCTCTACGCTCCCTCCTATATGCTCCGCTATCGCTACAGCGGCGTCGTTTGAAGACTGCATCATTAATGCGTATAAAAGGTTTTTTAGAGATATTTTTTCTCCTTTTGTCAGTTTCATTTTTGTTGGAGGAGCGGATGCCGCTCTTTGAGATATTGTTACTGTATCGGACAGATTGCCTTTTTCTATCGCTGTTATGGCTGTCATTATTTTTGTTGTGCTTGCCATTGCTAAGGGTTCTTCGCTGTTTTTTTCCCATAGTACCCGTCCGGTTTCAAAGTCTATCAATACCGCTCCTTTCGCTCCTATTTCCGTGGGTTCTTTGTTTTTTGGGGCTTGTTCGGCTTTTATGGCTGATATTGTGTTTATTGATATTGTAAATGCTGTTAAAATTGTTAAAATAAATTTGATTTTTGTCATTTATACCCTCCCAGCTTTTAGGAAACACCGCACAAAGGAAAATAAAAATAATTTTTAATTTGTCGGTATTTCCCTTATAACATATTTTTATGATTTATACTTTATGAAATGAACCTTTTTATTAAAAAAGTGTGGGTTTCTGCTTTTAAAATTTTAGTAAATATGATATAATAACATTTATGGTCAACAAATTTGAAAACGAGCAAAAGGAAATGATAGGAGATTTTTATGATTGAGCGGCTTCAGAAGTATCTTGCGGAGGCTGGCGTAGCCTCTAGAAGAAAATCGGAAGAATTTATTTTTTCGGGCAGGGTTTCTGTAAATGGAGATGTTGTTTCGGAACCGGGTTTTAAGGTTGACAGTGAAAAGGATATTGTGGAATTTGACGGAAAAAGAGTTTTTGCGGAGAAAGAACATATCTATATCGCTTTTCATAAGCCCGAAGGGTGTGTCACTACTGTTAAAGACCAGTTTGGTAGAAAAACTGTTTTGGATTATTTTGGCGATATTGACAGAAGAATTTATCCTGTTGGGCGTTTGGATTATGATACATCGGGGCTTATTATTATGACTGATGACGGGGAACTTACATATGCTCTTACTCACCCTAAACATAATATTGATAAAGTGTATATAGCAAAGGTTGATAAAATTCCCGCGAAAGAGAAAATAGCTGAATTTGAGAAAGGGCTTATTATTGACGGCTATAAGACAAAAACAGCGCCCGCTAAACTTACAGTTGTTAAGAAATACAAAAATTCGGCCAGCCTTGAGATTGTTATTCACGAGGGAAGAAACAGACAGGTGAGAAAAATGTGCGGCGCTATAGGCTGTAATGTTTTAAAGCTTAAAAGAATCGCTGTTGGGAATATTGAACTTGGGAATATTAAAAAAGGTGAGTACAGATTTTTGAGTGAACAAGAGATTTTATATTTAAAAAATGGAATATGAAGCCGGATTTGAAATGAAATTGGGGACAGAGTCAATCAACTTGAAAATGGACAAAAGAAAGTAAGGTATAGGAAATAAATTTATTTACTATAAATACTAAGGAGATGAGTTTGATGCTGCCGAAACTGATAATTGTGATTCCTTGTTATAATGAACAGGAAGTCTTGCCTATTACCTCGAAAATGTTTTTGAATAAAATAAACTCTCTTGTTTCCGCCGGAAAGATTTCTGATGAGAGCAGGATTATGTTTGTGAACGATGGAAGCAAAGACGACACTTGGAATATAATATGTTCTCTCGCTAAAAGTGACAAGCATTTTATTGGTATTTCGCAAAGCCGCAACAGAGGACATCAAAACGCTGTTCTTGCCGGGCTTATGGAAGCTAAAGATAACTGTGACATAACCATAAGTATTGACTGCGACGGGCAGGACGATATTGACGCTATGGATAAAATGGTGGATTCTTATATGAATGGTTATGAGGTTGTATATGGTGTTCGCTCAAAACGGGATACTGATACATTTTTTAAAAGATTTACCGCGGAGGGCTTTTATAAGCTGCTTCAGAAAATGGGCGCAGAGATTGTTTTTAATCACGCCGATTATAGGCTTATAAGCAACAGAGTGATAAGAGAATTTGCTAATTTTAAAGAAGTTAATATTTTTTTGAGAGGTATGGTTCCTCTTGTTGGATTTAAGAGTACAACTGTTGAGTATGAACGTAATGAGCGTATTGCTGGTGAAAGTCATTATCCTCTTAAAAAAATGCTGTATCTGGCTTTTGATGGAATAACGAGCCTTTCTGTTAAGCCTATAAAAATGATAATGAATTTTGGTATAATTGTGGCAATAATCAGCTTTATAGGAATAATATGGGCAGTTGTGGACGCTCTTATGGGGAATACCTCGACAGGCTGGGCTTCCACAGTGTGTATAGTGTGCTTTATAGGCGGTGTTCAGCTTATATCTATTGGTGTGATTGGAGAATATATAGGTAAAATTTATATGGAAGTTAAGAAACGTCCAAGATATATAATAAGTGAACGTACTTACGATGATGATATGGAAAAATAATTGGAGGTATTTTTTATGAATGTATTGGTTTGCGGAGGAGCTGGCTATATAGGAAGCCACACTGTTTATAAACTTATTGAGAAAGGGCATAATGTTATTGTCGCTGACAGTCTTGTGACGGGGCATAAAACAGCTGTTCATAATGACGCCTTGCTTTTTGAGGGCGATTTGCGTGATGAGGATTTTATGGACAGGCTGTTTTCTGAAAACAGAATAGATGCTGTAATTGATTTTGCCGCTTTCTCACTTGTGGGGGAAAGTGTGCAGAACCCTTTGAAATACTATGAGAACAACGTTTATGGGACGCTTAAATTATTGCAGGCTATGGTTAAGGCTGGGGTTGACAAAATTGTTTTTTCCTCTACTGCCGCCGTATATGGAGAGCCTGAAAATAATATAATATTGGAAAGTGACAAAACTTTTCCGACAAATCCTTATGGGGAAACAAAACTTGCTGTTGAGAAAATATTAAAGTGGTCGGATAGGGCGTATGGCATTAAATTTGCGGCGCTAAGATATTTTAACGCCGCTGGAGCGCATATAAGCGGTAAAATAGGAGAGGACCATTCTCCGGAAACCCATTTGATTCCGATAATTATACAGACGGCGGCTGGGAAAAGAGATAAACTTTATATTTTTGGGGATGATTATCCCACTAAAGACGGTACTTGTATAAGAGATTATATCCACGTTACAGACCTTGCCGACGCTCATATAAAGGCTCTTGAAAAACTTGTGAGAACAAATGAGAGCGGTATTTATAATCTTGGAAACGGAAAAGGATTTTCTGTGAAAGAGGTTGTGGACGCCGTAAAGAAAGTTACCGGAAAAGATTTTCCGGTTGAGATTAAGGAAAGGCGTCCGGGTGACCCTTCATCTTTGATTGCTTCTTCTAAAAAAGCTATGGAGGAACTGGGCTGGACCCCTAAATATAATACCCTTGACAAAATAATAGAAACGGCTGTTAAATGGCACATTGACAATCCAAAGGGTTATAGATAGTAAATTTAAAAAGGTATTATACGGACAGATTTTGAGGATTTGCCCGTGGAATGCTTTTTTTATTTAACGTGAGTTCGACAAGAAATTACGATAAAACTCAGCGAAACGTAGTTTCGCACAAAAGTTTTTGTCAAACTTTTTTTAATATGTGCCGCAAAGAAGTGCGGACGGCGTAAGCCAGCTTTTGGCAAAGCCAAAAGGCACTGACTATGTTTGTGGAGTTTGTGACCAGCCTTTACGATAGAAAAAGGTTCCATTATAGTGAAAGAACTTAAAAAGAAGTAAAAAATTTATTTTAGGAAACACCGCATAATAAAGTAATAAAAATAATTTTTTAAAATTAATACCGCTTCAAGTTGATTTTTCTGCGAAAAATTCAACACTTACGCTTAATTATTTTCAAAAATTATTTTTATTTTTAAATTGTGCGGTGTTTCCTTTACAAAAAAAGTTTTATTTGAACGAGAACGCTTTCTCGTTTCGTGTCATTTTTTCCTTGAAAAAATAACACTTTCGTTCAAATTTTTTTCCGCTATCGCTAAAATTATTTTTATTTTTTAATTATGCGGTATTTCTTTAGATTTGATGAAAGATGACAGTATTTGCTGGATATAGACAAATAGCGGCAATTGGTTTTTATGGGAAATTTTTAAACGGCTATAGACTTTTTGTTTGGGGTTGTGATATAATTATGTCCTTGGAACTGTAGTGAAAGAACTTAAAAAGAAGTAAAAAAATTTATTTTAGGAAACACCGCACAAAGGATATTAAAAATAATTTTTTAAAGTTAAAATTTCCGTTATCGTGTCATTTTTCAAGAAAAATAACACTATCACTTCAATTTTTTTAAAAAATTATTTTTATTTTTGAATTATGCGGTATTTCCTTTACTCAAAAGTCTGCGAAGTGCTTCACAATTCGCTTACTGACTTTTGCCGCAAGCGGACGTAAAATATTTTTTTAACGTTATTCAAGTTCTTTCACTATATATAAAACTATGTTTTGCTATAATAATGAGGAAAATTATATGAGAGATGAAATTTTGGATTTGAAGGATTATAAAAAAATAGCTGTAATGGGAGGTACTTTTGACCCTATACATTATGGACATCTTGTAGCCGCTGAAACGGTTAGACACAGACTTGGAATTGAAAAGGTTTTGTTTGTGCCTACGGGAAGACCTCCTCACAAAAACAACAGAAATGTTGAACACGATGAGCATAGATATCTTATGACGGTTTTGGCTACGGCCAATAACCCTTATTTTAATGTGTCGCGTATAGAAATTGACCGCCCTGGAATGACTTATACAATAGATACTATACAAAGTCTTAAAAAAATATGCTCTGACGAAACGGAGATTTTTTTTATAACGGGCGCTGACGCTATAAATGAGATTATGACTTGGAAAAGAGTTGGGGAACTTCTGCGAATATGTAATTTTGTCGCTGTTACAAGACCTGGATATGATAAGGATTCTTTACTGAGAAATATGACAGGCGTCGAGAATGATTATAGAATAAATATTACTTTTATTGAGGTCCCGGCACTCGCTATTTCTTCCACAGATATAAGAAACCGTGTTATAGCGGAAATTCCTATAAAATATCTTTTGCCTGATGAGGTTGAGCAGTATATAATTAAGTTTGGACTATATAAAACCGCTTTTGAGAATAAACCTTTCTTTACTTTTATTAATCAGAAGCTTCATACAGTTTTAACTCCTGAACGTTTCGCTCATACCCAAGGCGTGGCTTATGAGGCCGTTAATCTTGCTAAAGTTTGGGGAGTGAGCGCGGAGAAAGCTTATATCGCTGGACTTCTTCACGACTGCGCTAAGGATTTTGACGATAAGGAAACACTAAGCTTGTGTTATGATTATGGTGTGGAACTTGACGAGATTATAAAAAGACAGCTTTATCTCGCTCATAGTTTTCTTGGTGCGGCGGTGGCTGAAAAAGAATATCTTGTGACTGATTCGGAAATATTGAACGCTATTAAGTATCATACCACGGGCAGGGCTGAAATGTCTTTTCTTGAGAAAATAATATATATTGCCGATATGATAGAACCAAACAGACCTTTTTATAGTGGTATTGATGATATTAGAAAAGCCGCTTATGAGGATATTGACAAGGCTGTTTATCTTGCTTTGAAACAGACTGTGGATTTTAATAACGGCAGAAACAGAATAATTCATCCCCTTAGTGTTTTGGCGATGAATTATTATGAAAATCATTTTATTGCTTCAAAGTGAAAATTTTGAGGAGAAGTTGTCTAAAATATAAAAAAGCCTGTTTAAAAACAAAATATGCACAAAAAAATAGTTTTTAGACAGGCTGTAAGGAGGAATTTATTTGAGCAGCGCTGTAAATTTGATTGATGGGGTGAAAGCGGCATATAATGCCCTTGATGATAAAATGGCTATGGATATAACAATTCTTGATATTCACGAGGTTTCTGTTATATCGGACTATTTTATTATTGCCAGCGGAGGAAATCCAAATCAGCTGAAAGCTATGGCGGACGCTGTTGAGGAAGCGCTTTACAAGGCTGGATTTCGTTTAAGTCATTCGGAAGGGTTTAAAACTAAGACCTGGATTTTACTGGATTTTGGGGATATAGTTGTGCATTTATTTAATAAAGAGGACAGAGAGTTTTATAATATTGAGAGAATATGGGGAGACGCTAGATTTATCTCACCAGAGGAATTATAGTTAAAGGAAGTTTTTATATGTTAAGTGGTAAAACTATTGTGCTTGGAGTTACAGGAAGTATAGCCGCTTATAAAGCGGTTTATCTCGCTAGGCTTTTGATTAAGCTTAACGCGGAGGTTCATATAATACTTACAAAAAATGGAGAGCGGTTTGTTACTCCAGTGACGTTTGAGTCTTTGACGGGAAGAAAATGCCTTACGGATACTTTTGACAGAAATTTTGAGTTTGATATTAAACATATATCTATCGCTAAAAAGGCGGATTTGTTTTTGGTTGCTCCGGCAAGCGCTGATATAATAGGAAAAATAGCTGGAGGAATAGCTGATGATATGCTTTCTACTACTATAATGGCGGCAAAGTGCCCTAAAATTATTGTTCCAGCTATGAATACGGCAATGTTTCACAATTCTATTGTGGAAGAAAATATTGAGAAATTAAAAAGGCACGGTTTTAAGTTTGTATCCCCTGAAAGCGGAATGCTTGCCTGCGGTGATATTGGTGACGGAAAATTTCCGGAGCCTGAATTGATTGCTGAGTATGTCCTTTATGAAACAGCCAAAGAAAAGGATATGCTTGGCAAAAGGGTGATTGTGACAGCCGGCCCTACAAGAGAGGCTATTGACCCGGTTAGGTATATTACTAATTATTCTACGGGAAAAATGGGATACGCTATAGCCAAAGAATGTCTTATGAGAGGGGCGGAGGTGACGTTGATTTCGGGTCCTGTTTCTTTAAAACCTCCTGTTTTTGCCGATGTTATTAACGTGGTTTCGGCGGAAGATATGTATAATGAAACTGTAAGGCGTTTTGAAAACTGTGATTTTATATTTAAGTCAGCCGCTGTAGCTGATTTTACCCCAGCTTTTGCCTCTAAAGAAAAAATAAAGAAAAAAGACAATGAAATGGTTCTTGATTTAAACCATACAAAGGATATTTTAAAAAAGCTTGGAGAAATAAAAACAAATCAGTTTATATGCGGATTTTCAATGGAAACTGAAAATTTAATTGAAAATTCTAAAAAGAAGCTGAAAAGCAAAAACGCTGATATGATTGTCGCTAACAATTTGAAAACCGACGGCGCTGGATTTGGCACGGATACAAACGTTATTTCTATTATAACAAAAGATGGCGTTGAGGAATTTCCGAAAATGAGCAAGGAAAGCGCCGCTGAAAAGATAGTGAGCGCCGCCGTAAAAACTGCCGGAGGTGGTTTGTATGAATGAAACGGCTGTTGTTATGGCGAGAGCCAAGATAAATATTGTTCTTGACATTATAGGAAAGAGAAATGATGGTTATCACGATATAAGAACTATAATGCAGACTGTGGATTTGCACGATGCTGTGACTATAAAAAGAATGTCGGAAAAAGACAAAAATGGAATAAAGCTTTTTACTAACAGTGATAAAATACCTACAGATAAAAGAAATCTTGCCTATAAGGCGGCAATGAGACTTAAAAAAGAATATTCTATTGATGAGGGGATAGAAATTATAATTGATAAAAATATTCCTGTTGCCGCCGGACTTGCCGGGGGCAGCTCTGACTGTGCCGCTGTTCTTAAAGGAATGAAAGAGGTGTTTAGTCTTCCAATTGAGGAAGAAACTCTATTGAAAATCGCAATGGAATTAGGGGCGGATGTACCTTATTGTTTAAAAGGCGGTACTTATCTTGCGGAGGGAATAGGTGAGAAACTTAAAAAGATTTCGGATTTTCCTTTTTCGTATGTTCTTATCGCAAAGCCTGATATAGATGTTTCAACAGCGTGGGTGTATAAAAACCTTGATTTGAATAAAAAGAAAAAATCTCCTGATATTGAAAAAATGATAACTGATATATCGGAAAAAAACGTAGGGGAGATATACAAAAATATGATAAATGTTCTTGAGGAAGTGACAATAGGGGCACATCCTGTTATAGAAGAGATAAAAATCGCTATGAAAGGCAGCGGAGCTATGGCGGCTATGATGAGCGGCAGCGGACCTTCGGTATTTGGTTTTTACGATGACAAGGATTCTTGCGTTAATGGGGCGGCAAATATATCAAGCAAGTTTGGTGTCAAAGAATGTTTTGTGACGAGTATCTCAAATTGATTAAAACCATGGGACGCTCTATATAGGGATTTAAAACCGTGGGACGCTGTCCCACAACCCTGCAAGCTGGTCAGTGTTTTTGGCTTCGCCAAAAATCGGCTTACGCCGACCGCATTTCTTTGCGGCACTACTTGAAAGAAAGCTTGGCAAAGAACTTTTGCGCGAAACGTTGGTTTCGCTGTTTATAGTCAATCAACTTGAAAATGAAAAAAAGGAGACGAGACAAAAATTATTTTCGCAAGGCAGCGGAGGGAGAGCATAGCCCAAAGCCTATGCCGACCGACGATAACACAGCGAAAAGGATTTCTGACCGCCGAACTTTTTCATTTTTTAAGTTGATTGACTATAAAAAATCGCGGCAGAATCGATAGTTATGAGGTGATTTTTTTGTTTGGCAAAGAAAATTTGTGTTATGATAAAAATAATAAAAAACCTGTCTTGAAATGCAGTATTTGCAACGGCGAACAAGTTGCTGGATTTAAAGATTTATCTACTGGCAAGTTTGATGATGTTATGCTTATTAGAAATGATAAAGACTTGAAAAAATTTATGAAAGTGTATGGTGTAAAGGATATTGAAAAAATTTATTGAGTTATTACAGCAATTCCAGAATAAACAGAGGATAGAAAAAATATTTTAACGTGAGTTCGACGAGAAATAACAGTAAAATCAGCGAAACGCAGTTTCGCACAAAAGTTTTTGTCAAACTTTTTTCAAAAAGTTT
>CAOJPS010000099.1 GCA_948441255.1 uncultured Eubacteriaceae bacterium
GTGCGGACGGCGTAAGCCGGCTTTTGGCAAAGCCAAAAGCACTGACTATGTTTGCAGAGGTTTGGAGACGGAGTCTCCAAGGTTTTTATATTAACTTAGTGCATATGGGGACAGAGTCCCACGTTTTTTACGTTTTTATTAAAAATTGGGGCTTTGCCGCTTTTTGTGTGGAAATTCTTCTTTTTGTGTGTTATAATGAAAAACGAATTATTGTTTGGAGGTTTTGAATTTGTACAATGATGATAAAGAAAATAATGGTTATGTGTTAAATGGAGAACTTGAAAGACAGCGAAAATTTATGCTGGAAATTAAAAAACTGAATGAAGATTTCGAAAAAAAATATGATAGAAAAAAAACAATGTTTATCTCAACTTTTGGCTGTCAGATGAATGCCCATGATTCTGAGAAAATTGAGGGAATGCTTAAAACAATGGGGTTTGTGTATGCCGATTGTGAGAAAAACGCTGATTTTATAATATATAATACCTGCTGCGTGCGTGAAAACGCTGAAAATAAGGTTTATGGCAATCTTGGATATCTTAAACACGCTAAAAATACAAATCCTTTTATGAAAATTGCCCTATGCGGCTGTATGATGCAGGAGGACAATGTTATTCAGACAATAAGAAAAAAGTATAGACACGTGGATATTGTTTTTGGCACATTTAATTTATACAAGCTTCCGGAACTTATTTATACTAATATTGAAACAAATAGTCCTGTTTTTGATATCTGGAAAGAACACGGTGAAATTATTGAGGATTTGCCATCTGTTAGAAAGTATAAATTTAAGGCAAGCGTGAATATTATGTTTGGGTGTGATAATTTTTGCTCATATTGTATTGTGCCTTATGTGAGGGGCAGAGAGAGAAGCAGACACCCGGAGGACATATTGAATGAGGTTAGGATGCTTGCTGAAGACGGTGTTAAGGAGATTACTTTGCTTGGTCAGAATGTGAACTCTTATGGAAAAAATCTTGATGAAAATGTTGATTTCTCTAAGCTTCTTAGAATGGTTAATGATGTTGACGGAATTGAGAGAATAAGATTTATGACAAGCCATCCTAAAGATTTGTCGGAGGAACTTATTTTGGCTATGTCAAAGTGCGGAAAGGTTTGCAGTCATATACATCTTCCTTTTCAGGCAGGCAGCAATCGTATTCTTGAAAAAATGAACAGAAAGTATACTAAAGAAAAATATATTGAGCTTGTTGAGAAAATTAGAGAGAAAATTCCTGATATCTCTGTTACAACAGATATTATTGTGGGTTTTCCTGGTGAAACCAAAGATGATGTTGATGAAACTATCGATGTTATTAAAAAAGTTGGATTTAACAGCGCTTTTACTTTTATTTATTCAAAAAGGACAGGCACTCCCGCTGCTGTTATGGAAAATCAAGTTCCGGAAAAAGATGTGAAGGAACAGTTTAATAGGGTGCTGGAGGTTCTTAATCCTATTGTTTTTGAGAAAAATAAGGCGCATATAGGAAAGATTTTTAAAGTTCTCGCAGAGGAAGTCAGCGGACAGGATGAAAATTTTATTACGGGAAGGCTTTCTGATAACAGTATTGTTCATTTTGAGGCGGACAGAAATATTATTGGTAATATTGTTGATGTTGAGGTTTATGACTGCAAAACATTCTATTTGATGGGAAAATTAGTATAAAAGGAGATTTATTTTATGACTGTATATGAAAAAGCTAGAGAATTGGGAGAATTGATGCTTGAATCGAAAGAGGGCAAAAGATTATATGACGCTAAATTTGTGTTTGAGGGTGATGATGACGCTAAAAGGCTTTTCGCGGAGTATACTAGGCTTGATAGTATTATACGCGCTAAAATGAAAGAGGGAAATATGCCGCAAGACGAACTCGCGGCGGAAATTGATAAGCTTAATAAAATGGGCGAAAAGGTTCTTGAAAACAGTGCCGCCGCTGAACTTATGAAAGCTAGAGAAGAATTTAATGGATTGGTTAATACAGTTCTCACGATACTTAGGGAAACTGTTTTGAAAGATGAGGGAAACGGCGGCTGTTCCGGAAGCTGTTCCTCCTGCGGCGGCTGTCATTGAGGAGGTTTTTAGATGGCTAAGTATACCCCTATGATGGAGCAGTATTTGGAAATAAAGGAGGAATATAAAGATTGTCTTTTATTTTTTAGGCTTGGAGATTTTTATGAGCTTTTTTTCGATGACGCGATTATCGCTTCTAAAGAACTTGAAATCGCTCTTACGAAAAAAAGCTGCGGTGTGGAAGAAAAAGCGCCTATGTGCGGTGTGCCTTTTCATTCTGCCGACAGTTATATATCAAAGCTTGTGGAAAAGGGCTACAGGGTTGCGGTGTGCGAACAGACTGAAGACCCGAAAAAATGCAAGAATATAGTTAAAAGAGAGGTTATAAGAATTGTTACCCCAGGTACGGTTTTGGATTCTAATGTGCTTGATGAGGGAAAAAACAATTATATAGCGTGTGTTTATGAGGGAAAGGGTTTTGGATTTTCTGTATGTGATATATCAACAGGAGAGTTCCTGACAACGGAATTTTCAATTGAAAATGAAAACAAGGTTATTGATGAGATAGCTAAATATAATCCATCGGAAATAATATGTAATGAAAAGCTTAGCATAAGTCAGAATATCAGCGCCATTTTTGATATTAAATTAAGTGTGTACTATGACTGGGTATTTGTATATCAAGACGCTGATATAAGGCTTTGCAATCATTTTAAAACTTTTAATCTTATAGGTTTTGGAATTGACAGGGAACAGGATTGTGTGTGTGCCGCTGGAGCTTTGCTTGAGTATCTTAGGGATACTCAAAAGAGTAATCTTGGAAATATTTCTTCTCTTAAAAAATATTCGGCAGAGAATTTTATGGTTTTGGATTTATCTTCAAGAAAGAATCTGGAACTTACATCAAACGCTAAAGATGGAGGAAAAAAAGGTTCTCTATTATGGGTTTTGGATAAAACAAAAACGTCTATGGGCGCAAGGCTTTTGAGAAGATGGATTGAACAGCCCCTTGTTGATAAGGGAGAAATTGACAGACGTCTTGAAAGCGTTGGAGTGTTTAAAGACAATGCTGTTGAAAGGGAAGAAGTTAGAGAATTGCTTAATACAATTTATGATATAGAGAGAATTATGGGGAAAATAACATATTCTGCCGCAAACGCCAAAGATTTGATTTCTCTTAGAAATTCCCTTGTATATCTTCCGGATTTACATAAATGTCTTTATAATTTTAAGGCGGATATTATTAATGAAATCTATGATGATTTTGATTCTCTTTCTGATATTTATAAACTTCTTTTTAACTCGATAAATGATGACGCGCCTTTTACTCTCCGTGACGGCGGAATTATTAAAGATGGTTACAGCGAGGAAATTGACAAACTTAGAGCGTCTAAAGAAAAAGGTTCCAGCTGGATTTTGGAACTTGAGGCAAAAGAACGTTCGGAAACGGGCATTAAAAATCTTAAAATTAAATATAATAAGGTTTTTGGCTATTATATTGAGGTTACTAACTCTAATTTTTCTTTAGTTCCTGATAGGTATATAAGAAAACAAACTCTGGCGAATTGTGAGAGATATATTACGCCTGAACTAAAGGAAATTGAGGATACAGTTTTGGGAGCGGATGAAAAAGTCGTGGAACTGGAGTATTCTATGTTTTGTGATATTCGTGATAAAGTGGCGAAAGAGGTTGAGAGAATACAAAAAACGGCAAAATATATTTCTATTGTTGATGTTTTTCAGTCTTTGGGTGAGGCTGCTTATGCTAATGGATATGTTAAGCCTGAAATATGCGAAGACGGTGATATTGAGATTATTAATGGAAGGCATCCCGTTGTTGAGCTTACCGGAAAAGAAAATTTTATTCCTAACGATACTTTTCTTAATACTTATGATAAAAGGCTGTCAATTATTACAGGACCAAATATGGCGGGAAAGTCAACATATATGCGACAAACGGCTCTGCTTGCCGTTATGGCTCAGACGGGAAGCTTTATTCCGGCGGAAAAGGCGTCTTTTGGTATATGCGACAGAATTTTTACAAGAGTGGGCGCTTCTGATGACCTTGCTACGGGTCAGAGTACGTTTATGGTGGAAATGAGTGAGGTTGCCAATATACTTAACAACGCTACGAAAAAAAGTCTTCTTATTCTTGACGAGATTGGGAGAGGTACAAGTACTTATGATGGTCTTAGTATAGCGTGGGCTGTTCTTGAGCATATTGCTCTTAAAATTAAGGCAAGAACTCTTTTTGCTACCCATTATCACGAATTGACAGAACTTGAGGATAAAATAGACGGGGTTAAAAATTATTGTGTTTCTGTTAAGGAAAACGGAGAGAATATTGTGTTTTTGAGAAAAATTATAAGGGGCGGAGCGGATAAGAGTTATGGGGTTCACGTTGCTAAACTTGCCGGTATTCCTGAAAGTGTTATTAAACGTTCTAATGAGATATTGAGGTTTTTGCTCAAAAACAATAATCAAAAGGCGGAAGTTTTTTCGGACAGAGACGTTGAGTATACCGCTAAACCATTGAATGACGTTATTTTTGTTACAGAGGATATAGACCCTGAAAAGCTTAAAATTATGAAAGAAATTTATTCCGCTGTTGAAAATATAGATGTGAATAATATTTCTCCTATGGAAGCGTTTCAATTGATAGCTGATTTGAAGGGGATTATAGTGAAAGAACTTAAAAAGAAGTAAAAAAATTTATTTTACCGTTATTCAAGTTCTTTCACTATATTAAAAAGAAGTCGTAATAAGGAAGCAGTTTCCTTTGAAATAAACGTTTTCACAGCGGTTTTTTTATGATATACTAATAGCGGTGGATTTGTTATAATTTAAGTGTAATTATTATATTGTGCCGTTTCTTGCTTAAGAACGTGTCTAAAATCTAAAAAAAGCCTGTCTAAATTATTTTTACTGATTTTTTGAATATTTTAATAGTTTTTAGACAGGCTCTGAGAAAGGAAGGTTAGAATTATGAAAATAAAGTGTTTGAAAAAATTTTCGCTGATTACAGCGTGTGTTTGTATGGCTGTTTCTTTGAACTCTATAAATATTTTTGCCGACAGTCCTGTTTTTGATGTGAATATTCCATCACTTTCATCAGACGCTCCTTATGTTGTTTCAAAAGGAATTGTCTACAATTTTATTAAAGAACCAGGAAATGTATCTCTTGGCGAGGTTTCTGTCGGCAATAATCAGAATACGGATATCAGCGATATTGTTATTCCTAACTCTATAACGGTGAAAGGAAAGTCTTATGCTGTGACAAAAATAGAGGATAATGCCTTTTCGATGAATGATAATATAAAAACGGTTTCTTTTGGCAAAAGTGTTAAAACTGTAAACGCTTCCGCTTTTATGGATTGTTCTTCTCTAAGTGAGATAAAAGCGGATTTGGACAGTCCTTATTTTGCCTCGGAAAATGGTGTTTTGTATACGGCTTCTTTCAAGAGTCTTGTGAAATATCCGGAGGCGAATGAAAATAAAACGTATACATTAAATTCGGCGGCGACAGAAATTAGGGATTACGCTTTTTATGGAAGCAAGTTTATTGAGGAAGTTATATTTTCCCCAAATTTATTTAATGTTGGAAAATACGCTTTCGCTGACTGTCAATCTCTTAAAACCGTTAATATGGGTGTAAGCGCTATCGAAATAAAAGATTACGCTTTTTATAAATCAAGTGTAAAAGACGTTAGTTTTTCTCCAACACTTACATCTATAGGCAAAGCCGCGTTCGCTTTCAGTGACGTGACAGAAGTTACTTTGCCGGCTGGCGTCGCTGAAGTGAGTGAGGGTACTTTTTATGGATGTGAGTCTTTAAGCCGGGTGAATTTTGGCTCTGGAATAAAAATTATTGGCAAATATGCTTTTGCTAATACAAATATGCTGTCAGTTGAATTGCCATCAAGAGTGACAGAAATAAAAGACTATGCTTTTTATAATTGCGGTAATTTGAAAAACGTAAATATGGGTTCTTCTCTTGCGACACTGGGAGATAAAGCTTTTTATAACTGTTCTTCGGTAGAAACGTTTGATTTGCCCATAACTCTTAATAAGCTTGGAAAAGATGTCTTTACAGGCTGCGGCTCACTTAAATCTTTTACGGCGAAAATGGGTGACCCTAAAGGCTGTACTATTGAAAGCGGTATTTTATATAATGACAATGTTACAACACTAATTCATTATCCTGCCGCTAATATAGCGTCGGTGTATGTTATACCGTCGAGCCTTTCAAAAATAGAGGACAACGCTCTTGTCGGCTGCAAATATATTAATGAGTTTAGTCTTGTGTCGGATGTAAACAGTTTTCGTGTTGAGGACGGCGTTTTATATGATTATCATATAGAGTCATTAATAAGATATCCTCTTGGAAAAGGAGGAAGCAATGTTTATATACCAGACAGTGTAAAAAGAATTGAAAATAACGCTTTTAAGGGTTCGGATGTTTCGGGAATAATGAATTTGCCGCCGGGACTTGAGAGTATAGGTGAATTCGCGTTTGACGACTGTAAGAATATATATGCTTTTAATATTGACGGGGACTATTTAACATCTGAAAACGGTGTTATTTATAATAAGGATAAAACAGAGCTTATAAAGTTTCCTGAGGACGCCTCTGTTAATGATTTTGAGGTTCCTTCTTCAGTTAGGGTAATTCGCTCGGGCGCGTTTAAAAACTCTGGGATAACGTCTGTTAAATTGAATGAAGGACTTGAAGAGATAGGAGATTATGCTTTTGCTGATACGGGTATTGAAAATATTGAGTTTCCTTCAACATTGACTGAAATAGGTGATTATGCTTTTACTAATACCAAAATATCAACTGTTGTATTTCCCGAAGCGATGAAATCAATAGGAGATTGTTCATTTAAAGATTGCGAATCTCTTAAGTCAATAGAATTTGTTTCGGAGTTTGTTACAGAGAAAGTTCAAAGCAACGCTTTTTTGAACTGTCATTCGCTTTCATCAATTGTTATACCGTCGAACGCTGATTTTAAAGGATATATGGAAATGGCTTTTGCTCTTAACATTGACGACGCTGACAGATATATTGTAAAAAAATAATTATATAAAAAAGGAGAGGCTGTTTTCAGCTTCTCCTTTTTTATATACAGAGGCGTCGCAATGAGATTTTTAAGCAAGGCTTTCGATATCTAAGTTTAAATTTTTTGACAAGTCGATAAATTCACTATCCGTTTTTACAATTGGGCGTGACATTTGACTTTGATTGATAAATATAATTTCAGCGGTTTTTCCGTTTGTTAGTTTTACTAAACTGCCTACGTAAGTATATGCTATATTTTGCAGGAATATGAGCAGATATTGTGTATCAAGAATGCTGAAATTTTGTCTTTCAAAATTTCTTATAACTTGAAAAGGACAAAAACGTTTTCTATATGTTCTTGTTGAGGTCATAGCGTCATAAATATCACATATTGAAACGATTTTTGCGTAGTTGCTTATTTCCTCACCTTTAAGCCCTGATGGATAGCCTGTTCCGTTTATTTTTTCGTGATGCATAAGAACAGCTTCTTTTATTTTTTCGGGCAAATCCATATCTTTAACTATTTCATATCCTAGAACAGGATGTTTTTTTATTTCCTCAAATTCCTCATCCGTGAGTTTTCCTTTTTTATTTAAAATTTTAGGGTCTATTTTAAGTTTTCCTATATCGTGAAGCAAACCGGCGATAGTTAAATCTTCTGTTTCCTCTTCTGAAAGATTGAGCCATTTGCTGAACATATTGCAAAGTAATGAAACATTAAGCGAATGACTGAATGTATAATCATCTGTGTTTTTAATGTAGCTTAAATAGGCGAATATGTCACTTTTGCAGTTTATTTTTTCCATCGCTTCTTTTGTTATGGAAAACAAAGCGTTTTTGTCTATTGAACCGCCTTGCTCTATTACCTCTAGCATCTCTTTTGTGCTGTCAAGTTTTTCTGTATATGTATCGTCAAATTCTTTAAACTCGAGTTTATCAGCTATTGATTTGCTGCTGTTATCAATAGCGGCTGGAGTATTTTCTCCGTGAATAGCCGCTAATGTGTCATCGATTGAGTCTTCCCAAACATAAACGTATTTAATATTGTTTTCCTCAATTTTTGTGAAGTTTACACTATTGACCATTGTATTTTTCGCAAGAATAACAACACCTGTTTTTGTAACAACATCTCTCGCCAATATACAATTTGGTCTTACTTCTGTAGATTTTATTTTTTTAGAAATATTTTCTTCTGCCATTATAGATTTACCTCCCAAATACATATCGCAAATCCGATAAAATAAGCCGGATTTAAGAAACACCGCACAAAAAAAGAAAAATATCTATGCCGTATTCTTTTTTAGTATACAGCAATTTCAGTATAGATATAGATAGAGAAGAACATTTTATTATTTAAACGCAAAGGACGTTAAAAAATATTGATTAAAATATTTCTTCTCCAGAATTTTCCGGAATTGCTATAAAATAGAATTATCAGTATAAAAATAAATTATCTTAAATTTTAACGCATATGAAGACAACAATAACAAAACACATAAAAACAGTATACGTTTTTGTTAAATAGGCAACAGTTTTTATGTGAAAACAGGTTTGTTTAATAAATTTATGTTGACTTGTGTACATTTTTTGATAAAATACTATATATACATTATACTATTTTATTTTACATTAATCAAGGCATTTTGTTAAATTTTTAAATTATGGAACAAGTCTATAATAATTCAATAGGCGCGGCTTTGGGAAAGGGAGTTTTTTATGGGCAGATATGAAAAAACGATATATTTTATGCTTTTGCTTTTAATTTATTTATGTGTAGTGCCATTTGTAATGATATTTTTAATTCAAATTATAAATGTTGATTTTGGAGGAGAAACCTCAAAAACCGCTGTGATTTTATTTATAACGCCGTTTGTGTGTTCTCTTTTGCCGGGAATATTTTATTTTGCGGTTACAAGGGAGAATATTAAACAGACCCTTTGTGTTAAAAAGATTGGACTGAAAAACTTTTTACTTGTTGTTTTGATGGCTTTTTTGATACAGCCTGCCGCAAGTTTTATAGCTATGCTAACTTCTTTGCTGTTTCCTAATGATGTATCGGCGGTTATGACTTCTCTCGCAAATATTCCGTTTTGGGAGTTTATTTTTATTTCCGCCTTTCTTCCCGCTGTTTTTGAGGAATTAATGTTTAGAGGAATAATACTTTCGGGCTGTAAAAGCGCGGGAATAGCGCAAAGCGCTGTAATTTCGGGATTGTTTTTTGGGATAATGCACCTTGACCCGCAGCAGTTTACTTACGCTTTTTTAATAGGTATATTTTTTGCCTTTTTAGTGATATATTCGGGGTCAATTTTTTCTACTATAACAGCTCATTTTATAATAAACGCCAGTCAAGGCGCTCTTATATTTCTTTCAAGTATGCTTGCGGAAAAATATCCTGAGTTTGCTAAGCAGGCGGAAATGGCTGATGTTACTGTTGAACAGATTTTTTTATTTGGAGGAATAGCTGTTATATCGGGTACTTTGCTTACTTTGGTGTTTTCGTATTTTTTGAAAATAAATAAAGGCAATATTAATAAACCAGATGGTAAACCGCCTGAAAAATTAATTACTGTTCCTTTTATTGCTATAATTGTTATATTTATTTTATATCTGACTGGTATGGAGGTTTTGCAGCAATTAATAATTGGCTGAGTAGTCTTTTATAGCAATCCAATTTAAAAATGAACAAAAGGAGATGAGATAAAATTTATTTTC
>CAOJPS010000100.1 GCA_948441255.1 uncultured Eubacteriaceae bacterium
GTTTGGAGACGGAGTCTCCAAGGTTTTTATATTAACTTAGTGCATATGGGGACAGCGTCCCACGATTTTAATGTTTTAAAATTTTAAAGCCTTAACAAACACAAAAACACCTAACACGGGCGTTTCACAAATTTTTTTAATGTAAGAACATATCTTTTGGCAATTTAAAAACAATACGATTAGAATTAATTTAGCCGATAATTTTAATTTTTCTCCGGCAAAACGTAGTTTTGCATAAAAGTTTTTTGCTTCTTTTTTTCAAAAAAGAAGTCGGGTTTGGGCTGAAAGCCCAAGGTTTTAATTTATGAAACGAACGTGAAACACCTAAAATCCCTCTTGCGAAAAGAATTTTTTTGTTATATAATGGTCATAAATGACAAATTTAAGAGAAATACTTGTTAAGGAGGCTGCTTATATTGACAGCGTTAAAAAAAATTTCCGTTTTTTTATGTGTACTGCAAATAACATCGTTTTGTCTGCCGTCAATAACATTTGGAGCGGTGTATAAAGACATTCCGCCAACCCATTGGGCATACTCAGCAATAGAAAATATGGCTGAAAAAGGATATCTGCAAGATTTTCAGTCAGAAAATTTCAAACCCGACGGCTACATAGACAAATTCACAGTTTCAAAAATACTTGCCGCTGTATCTGGATATAAACCAAATTCCGGAGATTACTCACCTCAAATAAACATAATAAGCAAGTTTACACAAAAATACTCCAAATGGTATACAGAGGCAAATAATCAGATAGCTTATCTTCTTTCAAAAAACATTCTTTCCGAAGAAGACCTAGAGGGCTTTATGCTTTTCTCTGATGATGGTTCTGAAAAATTCCGTGCTGTTTCAAGAGAGGAAACAGCGGTTTTCTTTGTAAGATTAATGGGAAAAACAAACGAAGCGGAACAGCTTAAAGATTTATCCTCTTTTAACGATTCCGGCTCAATAACCCCTTCAAGAAAAGGCAGCGTAAACTACTTAAAGAAAATAAATATTCTAAACGGCGACAGCAACGGGTTCTGTCACCCCAAAAACGCCGTTACAAAAGCCGAATTCTGCGTTCTGTTAAATAACTTAACAGAAACAATCTCAAAAGAAAAAACAGACGAAAACAGTGGAGTCACCAATAACTCTAGTGTAAATAACATAACCTCAATAAGCGGAGTCATAACAAACTACTATAAAACATTAAATATCATTCAGTTAAAAACGGACGGAGAAATCAATACATATCGTTTAAGTTCAGAAGTTAAAATCAAATTAAACGGAGAAAAGGCTGACTATACTTCAATAAATTCAAATCTGCAAGCCTCTGCCGTAATAAATAACTCCGAGATAATAGAACTTTCTCTTTCAAACAGCATAAATGATACTTCTTTAAATCAAACGGAAACTGAAACAGAATATGAAACAGAAACCTCAAAAACCGTTTCCGAAAATCTATGTATGGATTCTTCCGCTAAGGGAACAATACAAAGTATAAAACTTGGACAGACCATTAAAAACGAGTGTCTGCTTGGCATATTAACAGAAAACGGAACATTAAAATACTTTTCCGCGACAAGATACACTGTACCGCTGTATGCTTTAAAAATCGGCTGTTTGGTTGAAATAGAAGCTAAAGATGGCCAGATTATATCATTAAAACTTGGAAAAGCAAGCGGAAAACACGCCATAACAGGCTATGTCGCCGATATAACCGACGATTCCATAACACTAAGAGATACAATTCTTGATGAAACTGAATACTTTTACAATGAAAACCTAACCGAATGCTATGACTGTACAAAAGGGAAAAAAATAGATTTTAACGATATAAAGAAATATACAGAAGTATATATCGTATGTGAAGATATGAATTCACGTTCAATAGATGTAATTTTTGTCCTCGACAATTTATAACACGCTGACTGTTATAAGGAAGAAAATTAATTAATGTTTCATAATTAAAAACCATCGGGAGGAACTTTTTATTATGCTAAAAAACGTTAAAAATATTGCGGGTATCATAAAATTGAACATAAAACAGATTATAAACTCAAAAAAATTTAAAAAAACTAAAATAATACTTTTGTTTTTGTCAAAAAAAGCAAAAAGAAAAATCTACTCACAAAAAAGTTTAAGCTGTATTTTAAAATCCGCGCTTTCATTTTCCGTAGTAATCACTTCTATAGGAATAACTTCTATATTCACAAAAAACAACGCTCAGGCTGTTTTTATAGACGATAAACCGGTAGGAATAATTGACGATATAGAAATAACAGAAAATCAGCTTTCCTCAAATATAGTCACAAAACTCGCTAAAGAAAACGGTGTAAAAGCGGAGATAAAAGAAAAAATATCTCTCGTGCCCATAATAGCCTCAAATTCCGATATATCAACAAAATATGAGATTTTAAATTCCGTGGCAAATGACATTTCTTACAGCGTCGACTCATATACTGTAAGTGTAAACGGAGAAAAAAAAGTCTATTTAAAATCAGAGTCGGAAGCTTATAATCTGCTTGAGGAAATTAAGGAATCAAAAACAGAAAAAAACGAGGAAGTTGTTTCAGTTTCTTTCGTGGACGATGTAAAAGTAACAGAGGAATACACCGATTCAGACAATATAATATCCTATGATGAGGCATATGATATTTTAAACAAAAACGTAATTGAAAAAAATATATATACCGTTGTTCAGGGAGATACCATAGAAAAAATTTCCGATAAAACAGGAATACCTCTTTCAGAGATTTTTGAGCTTAACGAAGGACTAACAGAAGACACAATTCTAAGACCCGATGACAAAATAACAATAACTGAAGAAACCCCTTTTCTGTCAGTAAAAACCGTTTTAAAAAATTCCTATATAGAAGAAATCCCCTATGAAACAGAAAAAATAGAAAACAATGAAGAATATAAAACCTATAGAAAAGTTATAAAAGAAGGCTCTGAAGGGGAAAAAAGCGTAACCGACGAGATAACTTACATAAATGGTAAGGAATCGGAAAGAAAGACAATAAAGGAAACAATAATAAAAGAACCGTCAAACGAAAAAGTAGAAGTAGGCACGCTTCAAACTCCTCCGAAAAAAGCGACAGGCACTTTTAAAATGCCTGTAAACGGAGTATTAACATCTGGATTTGGCTCAAGATGGGGAACTACTCATAAAGGAATAGACCTTGGCGCTCCTGCCGGAACCCCGGTATACGCCGCGGACGGCGGAGTAGTAACCTTTGCCGGCTGGAACAGCGGAGGATTTGGCTATCTTGTAAAAATCTCCCACGGAAACGGACTTGAAACATATTACGCCCACAATTCAAGCGTTGCCGTTTCAGCAGGCGACCGTGTTTATCAAGGACAAATAGTTTCTTATGTAGGAAGCACCGGTGACAGCACAGGAAATCATCTTCATTTTGAGGTAAGAGAAGGAGGAGTAGCTCATAACCCCTTCGACTATCTGCGATAAATCTATGAAATCATAATTGTGCGGTATTACCCTAATAACAAAGGAGAATAACTATGGAAAAAATGACAAACGAGAAGAAATTAACCATTCTCATAATAGGAATAATAGCGGCGGTTTCAATAACCGTCGCCATTATAATGATTGTAACAAACAACGTTAATGACTCAGCTAAAAATGACGAAAACACACCAGCTAAAACCAATACCGCTTCTGTATCAAAAGAAGAAATAGAAGACAAATTAAAAAATATACAAACCAACTTCGAAACACTGGCTAAAGAAATAGTTTCCGACGACAATAAAACCCTTAAAGATGGATATACAGAAGAACAGCAGCAGCTATTCAACGCTATACTCTCAAAAATTAGTGAGTTTGACGCATTCACAACAGCAAATAAAGACAACAGTGAAATGGGAGAAGAAGAATACTACAAACAGCTTTCAGAAAAAGTAACCGAAACACAAGAATTAATAAAAGCTCTTGATAATGACATTCACACAAATAAAGAGGCATTCTCCTCAACATTCACAACACTCAGCACATTATTTGAAAAACTGAGAAACGAGGCTTATGACGAAAGCGGCAAAGCATTAAAAGAACAATATAAACAATATCAAAGTGATTTTGACAATCTCGTCAAAGACATATATTCATTAGGAAGTAATATTGACACAAACGATAAAAATCAAAACTACTTTGACAGTTTAACCGAAAAAGGGAACAAAATTACAGAACAATTAAAAGAACTAGCCAAAAAAGCAAATATTTCACTAGAGTAAAATAAAAAAAAGACTGTTGTTAAAATACATACTGGATATAATTGAATCAAAATTTAAAATGACTATATCTTAAATTAACACAACAGTCTTTTTTATTTTATCTAATGAAATACCGCATAATTCAAAAAATAAAAATAATTTTTCAAAAAAATTGAAGTGGTAGTGTTATTTTTCTTGAAAAATGACACGATAACGAAAATTTTAACTTTAAAAAATTATTTTTATTATCCTTTGTGCGGTGTTTCCCTAATTATTATTTCTTTCTTCTCAAAAAAGAGGGAATATCAATAGAATCTCTCTCACGAACAGAATCTCTTATATCGCTTAAATTTGCCTCTCTAACCTCATTTGACGGCGCAACCGGTCGAACCTCCGAATTATACTCCGTATTATAATATCCAACATTCTGCTGAGGTTGAATAGGCTGTGTATTAACATAATCCGGAACGTGATTAACCGGCTGCTGAATATTAGGATTAGGCTGCATCGGCTGCGGCTGTAAATTAGGGTCGGCAATTATCCGCCTTTGCGGCTGAGCCGGCTGAATATCTGTTGTAAGCCCTGTGGCAACTACAGTAACCATAATCTCATCGTTAAATGACTCATTAAATGACGCTCCAAAAATAACCTCACACCCTGGGTCTACAAGAGAACGAATAAATTCAGCGGCTGTATTTGTCTCAAGCATACCCAAATCCATTCCTCCGGTAATATTTATTATAACACTTTTAGCGCCATCTATAGACGTTTCCAAAAGAGGAGATTTTATAGCAAGCTCGGCGGCGGATTTTGCCTTATCCTTTCCCTTTGAATGACCCACGCCAAGATGAGCAAGACCTTTGTCCGACATAATCGAACGGACATCAGCAAAATCCACATTTATAACTCCAGGCTTTGAAATAAGGTCGGAAATACCTATAACACCCTGCTTCAGCACATCATCCGCCATTTTAAACGCTTGAATGAACGAAGTATCCTTATCAGCTATTTCCAAAAGCTTCTGATTGGGAATTACAATCAAAGTATCAACCGATTTCTTAAGTTCCTCAATTCCGTTAAGAGCGTTTTTCATTCTTACCGGTCCCTCAAAGGAAAAAGGTTTAGTAACAACACCAACTGTAAGTATGCCTTGTTCCTTAGCGGCAGCGGCTATTATAGGCGCCGCGCCTGTTCCGGTGCCGCCGCCCATACCCGCTGTAACAAACACCATATCATAATCGGAAATAGCCGCCGTAATTTCTTCTTTAGATTCCTGTGCCGCTGTCTTTCCAACCTCCGGACGTCCACCCGCGCCAAGACCCCTTGTAGATTTAACTCCGATTTGAATTTTAATATCAGCAAGGCTTTTTGACAAAACCTTGTTGTCTGTATTAACTGAAATAAAATCTATATTTGTGACATTATCAGAAATCATTCTGTCAACAGCATTGTTTCCTCCGCCGCCAACGCCGACAACCAATATCTTTGCGTCGCCGAAATCGTCATTACTTATATCTATCACTGCTATCCCTCCAAAATTTAGTATCTTCTAAAAACACATCCGCACTAACAAAACTATCTTTTGCTAACGAGCCTCAAGCCATAAAATTGATATTACAAGAACTATGTAAAACACCGTGATAAAAACTCAAAATATAAAATCAATCCTTTTTTATTAATATCTAAAAAGTATACTTAATTCCTTTTTATGTAAAATATGAATTATACTGTATATCATATAAATGGCATTCCCCCATAATATTTAATATTACATAAAAAAGTTATTTTTGTCAAGGAAAAAAATGATTTACAACACAGAAATCATTTTTTATTTTCTAAAAAGAATAACTCACAAAATCCTTAAAATTGTTTATTTCTAAGTTTGTTAACTATATTATGTAAGATAGGAAAAAGCGGGAATTTTATCATGAGAACTTATATCCAGTATTCCTTTGTCATCAGGTGAAAGTTTTTTAATTATCTCACTAAGGGCGCCTATTTTCCAGTTCACATCAGTAAATTCTCCAAGAACCACATCAACCTTATTAACATAAAGATGAATATCGTCAAATTTTGAAACATTAACTCTCACAACGTTTTCTATTATCTCATACTTTTTCATAAGTTTAGAAAGCTCAACCACTATATTAAGTTTTTCCGGCTGTTCAACGCTCAATTTCTCACCAAGTGTAAAAGTGCTGAAATCCAGACCATATACAACAGGCAAAGGCGTAGTATATGAAGATTTAGCGTCAAGAATACGTCCCTCATCGTCCATAAACAAAAATGTATTTGTATAAGGAATATAACCGCAAGGTTTTCTTTCTATAATTGAAACTTCCAATGTATCCGGGAATTTTCTTGTAAAATCCACAGATTTTATATAAGGATTTTTCAAAAGCTTTTCCTCTCCCGAAAAAGAGTTAAAAGCATATAAATTTGTTTTTCCCGATTCACTCAGTTCAAGAATTTTTAAAATATCGTCACGAGAAACAATTCCGTTTCCCGTGACATTTATATTTTTTATATAAAAGTAAGGACATAGCATAATACCCATAATTATGAGAGATATCACACAAACGCCTATAAAAATTTTCAAAGTCAGTTTTTTCATATGTTTTTCCTTTCAGCAAATTTTCTTTTTTCTCAAATCACTTTTCAATCTGATTGACATCAAACTCACGTTATTCAAGTTCTTTCACTATAGGAAACACCACACAAAGAGGAAATAAAAATAATTTGTCGGTATTTCCTATAGTATACAATAATTTTCTATATTTTTAAAGTAATATCCGCACCAATTTCAGACAATTTTTCGACAATATCCTCATAACCCCGTTCAACGTGCGAAGAATTATCAACAACAGTAATTCCATCAGCACAAAGTCCCGCCGTTATAAGAGCCGCCCCGCCTCTCAAATCCCTGGCAAAAACCTCCGAACCCCTAAGCCTTCTCACGCCTTTCACAGTAAATTCACAATTTCCGTTCAATTCTATATCAGCGCCCATTTTTATAAGTTCAGGAATATGTGCGGTTCTGCTTTCAAATATTGTTTCCTCAAAACGGCACAATCCCCTGGCGACAGAGGAAAGAGCGGTAAGCTGAGGCTGTATGTCCGTTGGTATACCAGGATAAGGAAGTGTTTGAACAAAAGGAATGTTTATAAGATGTCCAGTAGATTTCAAAGTTATCGAAGACGTGTATTTTTTGATTTTACAACCCATTTTAGAAAGTACATCAATCAATGGGGATATATGAATTGGGTTTACATTTTCAAGGGTGATTTTTCCGCCGGCGGCGGCAGTCATAATCAAATAAGTTCCCGCCTCAATTCTATCAGGAATTATTTTATGCGTTGCCGCCTTTAAATTTTTCACACCAGTAATTTTTATTTCTGATGTTCCTATTCCCTCAATTTCCGCCCCACATTTTATAAGAAACCTGCATAGGTCGGCTATTTCCGGTTCTTTAGCGCCATTTTTAATAATAGTAGTACCCTCCGCCAAAACAGCCGCCAATATTATATTTTGTGTAGCGCCGACACTGGGAAAATCAAGTTCTATATCACAACCTCTCAATTTTTCACAGAAACATTCAATCTTTCCGTTTTCCTCCTCAATTTCTGCCCCCATTTTTCTAAAAGCGGAAATATGCAAATCAATAGGTCTTTTTCCAAGTTCACAGCCTCCGGGATAATATAATGTAACTTTTTTAAACCTCGCAAGCATAGGCCCCATAAATATTATAGATGAACGCATTTTTTTCACCAATTCCTCTGGGATTTCGGTTTTCGATATATTGGAGGAATTAATTATAAGAACTTTATCCTCACTTTCCGTTTCACAGCCTATATGCCTCAAAATATCCAAAGCTGTTTTAGTATCTGATATTTTCGGACAATTTTCAAGAACATTTATACTTCCGTTTAAAACCGTTGCCGCAAGTATTGGAAGAGCGGCGTTTTTACTTCCGTTCACTCTAAGAGCGCCTTTCAATTTTTTCCCGCCTGAAATTACATATCTGCCCACAATTCTGCCCTCCCGAAAAACACTGATTATTAAATATATTTATATACTATTCGAGAGAGTAAAAAATGTGAAAAACTATTTCATTCCCACAAAAATATCCTAAAATCTTTAAAACCTTTAAAACCTTGGGCTTTCAGCCCAAACCCGATTTCTTGTTCAGTGTTTTTGGCTTTGCCAAAAATCGGCTTACGCCGACCGCACTTCTTTGCGGCACCCGGTCAGTGTTTTTAGCTTCGCCAAAAATCGGCTTACGCCGACCGCACTTCTTTGCGGCACCCGGTCAGTGTTTTTAGCTTCGCCAAAAATCGGCTTACGCCGACCGCACTTCTTTGCGGCACTACTTTAAAAAGAAAGAAGCAAAGAAATTTTATGCGAAACTGCGTTTCGCTGTTTTTTAGCAAAGCGTATGCTTTGCATTTTAAAGTTTAGGGTCAAGCCCTTTTTAAAGGGCTTGCAGGGTGTGGGACGGCGTCCCGCGGTTTTAAGTTACCATATATGGAACAGCGTCCCACGGTTTCAATCAAAATTTTCTCAAAATAAATCGCGAAAAATCTTTTTAAGGGCATTTGCCACACCGCATTCGTCGTTTGAAAGAGTAACCATATCGGCGGCGGACTTAATAATGTCCTCTCCGTTTGCCATAGCCACTCCCATTCCGGCATACTGAATCATAGAAAGGTCATTTTCAGAATCTCCAAAAGCGACAGTATCTTTTAAATCCACACCAAGCATTTTAGCGTAACTTTTGAGAGCGTTTCCCTTTGAGGCTCCAAAAGCGCCTATATCAAGACAATTTCTGGCGGAACGGCAAATATATATTCCCTTCGTACCCTTTATTTCCTCCTGATATTTTTTTATGTATTTAGGGTCGTCGTTCACAAGCACCACTTTCACAAGTTTCTCGTGTTCTATAAGATAATCCGTGTCTTCCACATACTCATAATCCATACTAACAGAAAGTATTTTTGTGTATTGGGCAAGAATTTGTTTTATAACCTCCTCAATTGAACTTTTATCATTTGAAAATCCTTTTTCCATAGAAAAAGCCTTAAAAGGTATCTTGTTCTCATTACAATACTGAAATATCAATTTCAATGATTCCTTAGGTATTGTTTTCAAATCAAGCGTTTTGTTTTCATTAAGATTTCTTATAGAAGCTCCGTTACAGCCAATTACAGGAGCGTTTATATCCAATTCCCTCACATAATCTGTCACAAGAATATCATTTCTTCCAGTCGCTATTATAAACTCAATACCCTTCGATTTCAAAAATCTTATTGTTTCCTTATTTTCAGGTGGTATATGTCCTTTGCTGTCCAAAAGAGTATTGTCACAGTCTATTGCCACAAGCTTATAACCCATTTTAAATTTCTCCTTTGTCTATTTTTTATTTGTCGGTATTTCCTCAGGTGTTTCCTATAGTGAAAGAACTTAAAAATTTATTTTAGGAAACACCGCACAAAGGATATTAAAAATAATTTTTTAAAG
>CAOJPS010000101.1 GCA_948441255.1 uncultured Eubacteriaceae bacterium
ACCTATGACCCTCTGCTTGTAAGGCAGATGCTCTCCCAGCTGAGCTATGCTCCCACAAAAACACCTCCCGCTAAACGCGAAAGATGCCTTCAAAAATGAGTCACTCGGGGTTCGAACCCGAGACACCTGGATTAAAAGTCCAGTGCTCTACCAACTGAGCTAGTGACCCACAGTATGCCCAGAGACGGAATCGAACCGCCGACACGAGGATTTTCAGTCCTCTGCTCTACCGACTGAGCTATCTGGGCACGTCAACAACAGAATTTATTATACTTCACAAAAATACATTTGTCAATACTTTTTTTCAAAATATTTTCAAATTTTTTTAATAATTTAACAAACCGAATAAAAGTCCTAATAAGCCCGAACCACGGCAAAAAAAATTTTAGCAATCTTTTTCAAAAACACTTTATTTATTATCAAAATTAGGGTAATATATATATATCCACATTATATACAACGGAGGTAATTATGTCCGATAAAATATTAATAATAGACGGCAACAGCATAATAAACCGCGCCTTTTACGGAGTCCCGCTGCTTTCAAATAAAAACGGGGAATTTACAAACGCGGTATACGGTTTTTTAAATATATTTCTAAAACTTCTTGACGATGAAAACCCCAAATATGTCGCTGTCGCTTTTGATGTAAAAGCCCCAACATTTCGTCATATAAAATACTCCGATTACAAAGGCACAAGAAAAGGAATGCCTGACGAACTGGCGGCACAAATGCCAATATTAAAAGAATTGCTCACAAAAATGAATGTTAAAATATATGAGAAAGATGGGTTTGAGGCAGACGATATACTTGGAACAATAGCCAAAAATTCCGAAAAATCAGGCATATCTCCAATAGTAGTTTCTGGTGACAGAGACCTTTTGCAGATAGCATCCGATACAATAAAAATAAGAATCCCTAAAACAAAGGGAGGAAAAACAGAAATTGAGGATTATTACGCCAAAGATGTTTTTAAGCGTTATGGCGTAACTCCATTAGAATTTATAGATGTCAAAGCATTAATGGGAGATACATCCGACAATGTTCCCGGAGTTCCAAGTATAGGCGAGAAAACAGCCATAAAAATTATACAGCAGTATAAAACAGTGGAAAACGCCATAGAAAACGCCGGAAATATAAAACCAAAGCGAGCGTCAGAAAATCTTGCTGAATATAAAGAACAGGCGCTTTTGAGCAAAGAACTTGTAACAATAAAAACAGACGCCGATATAGCCTTTTCTCTTGAGGATACAGAACTTAATGATATTTTCAACGATTCCGTTTATAATTTAATAAAACAGCTTGAATTTAAAAGTATGTACAGCCGATTTGTCAAAAAAGAAGCCGTAAAAACCAGTTACCGGCTTATAGAGAAAAAAGCTGAAGCGAGGCAGTTTTTCACTGATTTAAATCCTTGGCTTGAATACGCCTATCATATAGTAACAGAAACAGATGAAAGCAAAAATTTTCTTGGAATCGCTTTTTCCTGCGAGGAAGACAGAGGAACTTTCATATCTGTGAGCGATGAGCTTTCCGAAGAAGAAATATTCATATTCGCCAAAGATTTTTTCAAGGAAGAAACTCCCAAAATAGCCCACGACGCTAAAAAAGATATTCATATCTTATCAAAACATAATATAACCCTTAATAATTTAATTTTCGATACAATGCTTGCCGGCTATATACTTGACTCCACAAGCGAAACATATAATTACAATGATATAGCTAAAGCATTTTTAGACGAAACATATCCTTCAGAAGAGGAACTCCTTGGAAAAGGAAAAAGCAAAAGAAAAATATGCTCAATGCCAAAAGGGGAATTTTTAAATTATGTGTGCGAAACAGCGGATATCTCCTACAGAGCGAAAGAAATTATGGAAAAAAAGCTTAAAGAAAACGGTCAAGAGGAGCTTTATTTCAATATAGAACTTCCTCTCATATTTGTTCTTGCGGATATGGAACTCACAGGAATGAGAGTTGACAAAAACAAGCTTATAGAATACAAAAAAAATCTTTCGGAAAAAATTGATTTGCTTACAGATGAAATATACTCCCTTGCCAAAGAAAAATTTAACATAAACTCTCCCAAACAGCTAGGAACAATACTATTTGAAAAATTAGGCTATACTGGGGGAAAAAAGACAAAAACAGGCTGGTCAACCTCTGCGGAAGTATTAGATAAACTAAAAGGCGAACCAATAGTAGATAAAGTGCTGGAATACCGGACGTACACAAAATTAAAATCCACCTATGCCGATGGACTATTAAACGTAATAGACAATAAAACCGAAAGAATATATTCAACCTTCAATCAGTCAATAACAGCGACAGGAAGAATAAGCAGTACAGAACCAAACCTTCAAAATATTCCAATAAAAATGGAAGAAGGCAAAAAACTTCGCAAAGTTTTTATACCAAATGATAATTACATCTTCATAGATGGGGATTATTCTCAAATAGAACTTAGAATTCTAGCGCACATATCAGGTGATGAAACACTTATAAACGCTTTCAATAACGGTGACGACATTCATCGTTTAACAGCGTCACAAGTTTTTGGAGTACCTTTCAGCGAAGTTACCGAATATCAAAGAAGCAGCGCCAAAGCCGTAAATTTTGGAATTATTTATGGAATAAGTTCTTTCAGTTTAAGCGGAGATTTAAAAATTTCAATAAAAGAAGCGGAAAACTATATAAACGGTTATTTTCAAAAATATCCGAACATAAAAACATATATGGAAAATATCGTTTTAAACGCCCGAAAAACAGGCTTTACAAAGACGATGTACAACCGAATAAGAAATATTCCGGAAATTATGTCGTCAAACTATAAGCAGAAATCTTTCGGAGAAAGAGTGGCTAGAAATATGCCAATACAAGGCACAGCCGCCGATATTATAAAAATAGCTATGGTAAAAGTATATAACAGATTAAAAAAAGAAAATTTAAAATCAAAACTCATACTTCAGGTTCACGATGAGCTTTTAATAGAAGCTCATAATAACGAGCGAGATACTATAAAAAAACTATTAAAAGAAGAAATGGAAAATGCCGTTTCATTAAAAGTACCGCTTGAGGCGGATATACACGAAGGCAGCGATTGGTACAACGCGAAGTAAAAAACCTTGGACTTTCAGTCCAAACCCGACTTCCTAGTCAGTGTTTTTGGCTTCGCCAAAAATCGGCTTGCGCCGACCGCACTTCTTTGCGGCACTAATTAAAAAAAGAAGCAAAGAACTTTTGTGCGAAACTACGTTTCGCTGTTAAAAAAATAGCGGCGAAACCGCCGCCGCTATTTTTTCTTTACAACAATTCCAGAATTGCTATAGCAAAGCGAATGCTTTGCGTTTTAAAGTTCTTTGTCTCACTTTCTTTCAAGAAAGTGAGCAGGGTGTGGGACAGCGTCCCACGGTTTAAATCTTTTGCAGGGTGTGGGACAGCGTCCCACGGTTTTAAAAATCTAAAATAAGACTTTTCAGATAGTCTTCAAGGGGAAATATATATGAAAATAATAGGACTTACAGGAAACTCTGGGAGCGGAAAAAGCACCATATCAAATATTTTCGCTCAAAACGGCGGTTATATAATAGACGCAGATAAAATAGCCCACGATAATATTAAAAGCGGAAATCCAGCGTATAATGAGATAAAAGACTCTTTTGGCAGCATAATCCTTTCAGAAGACAAAGAAATAGACAGAAAAAAACTTGGAAAAATAGTCTTTTCAGATAATGAAAAACTTTCTCTTCTAAATGAGATAAGCCTTAAATATATTTTAAAAAAAATATCTGATAAAGTTGACACAATATCAAGAAAATCTAAAAATTACGATTTTATCGTCATAGACGCCCCCCTGCTTATAGAAACGGGCCTAAATCAAATAACACACGAGGTTTGGGTAGTTTTTGCCGATTATGAAACCAAACTTAAAAGAATAATCAAAAGAGATAATATTACAGAGGAATACGCTAAAAAGCGTCTTGAAAAGCAAACTCCCCAGAATGAGCTTATAGCACAAGGCGATATAATTATAGAAAACAACGGCATATCGTTTGAAGAACTTACAAAGGAGGTTCTTTCCAAACTGACACTTCAAATCTGAAAGGAAGCTTTGACTAATGAAAAACGGACGTATTTCATATTTAAAAACATTTTTCACATTTATTTTTATAGCTTTGCTGGTTTTAGGTACGGTCGTTTATCTATATCCTGTAAAATACTCAGACATTATAAATAAATATTCAAAAAAATATAATCTGCGTCCCGAACTTATTTATGCTATAATTAATACAGAAAGCGGCTTTGATGAGAAAGAGGTTTCTCCAAAAGGCGCCAAGGGTCTTATGCAGATTATGAAAGATACAGCCGACTGGGCAGCGTCAAAAGAATATATTGAGGATTATGACTATAACAATATATTTTCTCCTGATTTAAACATTCACATAGGCTGCTGGTATGTATCTTGGCTAAATGAAAAATTTGATAACGACTCAACTCTTGTTCTTGCTTCATATAACGCCGGAAATGGAAATATAACAAAATGGCTTTCCAATCCCGAATATTCAAAGGACGGAAAAACATTAGACAAAATTCCTTTTAAAGAAACGGAAAACTACGTGAAAAAAGTAACTCACGCCGAAAAATTCTATAAATATATTTTAAAACTTCCTTTTGTAGGAAATTATGATTAATCCGGCAAGCATTCAATAGACTTATTCTGAAAATTTAAAGCAATTCCAAAATAAGCCTATTGACATAGTCATAAAGTACAAATATCCTTGACAAATTCGGAGGTTAAATATGAAATCAATTTATTATATTGCTATAATAGCCATCTCAGTGTTTTTATTCGGCTGTCAGCAAAATTTTGACCGTATAGAGGTCAACAATCTGCTTTCTGACGCCGAAAATAATAACAGTTCTGAAAAAAACTCCAATTCCGAAAATAATTCCGAAAACACAAAGCCAGCTTATGGAGGAACTCTGAATATTTCAATGCGTATTCCAAAAACGCTAAATCCTCTTATAAATGAGGATATAACCGTGGATAACGCTCTAAAACTTGTGTTCGAGCCTCTTTTTAAAGTTGACAAAACAGGAAAAATCATACCAAACATAGCTGAAAGTTATTCTTTTTCTAACGATATACTCACAATTAAGATAAAGGACGGCTTAAAATGGCACAACGGTACACCAATCACAGCAAGGGACGTTGTTTTTTCTTTAAACACAATTAAAGCGCAGGGAAACAAATGCCTTTATTATAACGCTCTGACAAACGTGTCAAGTTTTCTGGAAAACGGCAATACAATAACAATAAAACTTTCCTCACCATATTATTATAGTATATATAATATGTGTTTTCCGGTAATATCCGCCGACTATTACAACGGAAAAACAACGCTCACCAGTGACGTAAGTATGAATCCTATGGGAAACGGCAGTTTCAAATTTTCCTCATACCAGCTCGCCCGAAACCTTACCCTTGAAAAATGCGAAGGAATTAACGGAGCCCCATATATAGACAAAGTTTCCATAATAATAACAAATGACCGTCAAACAGACTTATATTCTTTTGAACAGTCAATAACAGATGTTATTCATTCAGACATAAGCGAATGGGGAAAATACAGCGCCGGCAAAAAAATAAACATAACAGAATTTGACACAAACAATTTTGAGTTTTTAGGATACAACCATAAAAATCCTTTTCTCTCAAATATAGCTGTAAGACAAGCAATTTCCTGTTCCATACCTTCAGATGAAATAGTTGAGAGCATATACTTAAACCACGGAATAAAAAGTCACATTCCAATAAATCCAAACTCGTGGTTCTATGCCAAGGACATTCTTTCTCCTCCTGAGTATAACCTCAGCAGTGCCGCTGAAATAATTGCCAATACTGGTTATAAAAAAGAACAGCTCACATTTTCAATTCTTGTAAATTCAGAAAACAAATCAAGATGTGAAGCGGCGTCAATAATAGCGGACAGATTAAATCAAATCGGTTTAAGCGTCACTGTAAACCGACAGCCTTTTGACAAATTTCAAAGTCTGATTTCTTCCGATAGTTTTGATATGTTTTTAGGCGGAATAAAACTTTCACAAACAGGCGAATTAAGACCGCTTTTGTCAACAAGCGCGATAAATTCAGGAATAAACTGTTTCAATTATTCGTCTTCACAAATGGACGAACTTATATCAAAAGTCGAACTTTCAGTAAGCGATGACACGTTTAAGACGGCTCAGGCTGAACTTCAAAAATTTATCGAAAGTCAAATTCCTTTTACAGGAATATGCCTTAAATATTCGGCAGTTTTAACAGACAGTAAGGTAAATGGTGAAAAAAGTCCCACTATGAACAACATATACAATAACATACAAAAATGGTATATAAATACTGAAAATAAATTAAAAGAGGTGAATTAAAATGGTCAAACAATGCTTTCTAACGGGAGAATTAATTTTTTTCGCTGAGGAACGGGCGAAAAGGCCGCACAATTTCAAAAAACTGCACATAACGTCAACTCCCAGCGAATTCTGTCCATTTTGTCTTGAAAATGAGTCAATGACTCCAAAAGAGGTTTTTTCTACCCCCGACAAAAGAATAAGAATAGTTCCCAATAAATACCCGTTTATATCAAAAAATGACCCCACTCATTACGGAATACACGATGTGCTGATTGATACGGCAAATCACGATGAACGATTATATAAATTTAAAGACGAACATATAACAGAAGTAATAAAAGCAATACGCCATAGGGTAGATATATTACAAAAAGATGAAAATGTAGTTTATGTTCAGGTTTTCAAAAACGACGGAATAGACGCCGGAGCAAGTCAGTCGCATTCTCATTGGCAGATAGCGGCTCTGTCGGTGCTTCCTCCCAAATATTCCGTAATTAAAAACGTTCTTGAAAAATATTATAAAGAAAATAACAAGTGCTATTTTTGTCACTTAAAAGAAACTCTCGGAGAGCAAATAATAGATGAAAATGAGCACTTCATATCATATGTTCCCACAGACGCCAAATTTCCATACGAAATGTACATAATTCCAAAAAAACACATTTCAAACATAACTGAATTTAATGACAGCGAAATATCGTCAGCGGGAAAACTGATAAGAAATTGCGTAAAACGTTTAGCGTCAATTTATGAGGGAATTTCATATAATATATGCTTTTTTGGCTCACCAAAACCAAACGCGTTAAAAAACCCATCCGATAACTTCAAGGACTATATGCATTTTCACATACAAATTATTCCAAGAATAGGACATATGGCTGGCTTTGAGTTTTCAACAGGCTGTTACATAAATTCAGTTATGCCGGAAAGAGCCGCTAAAACCCTGAAAGAAATAAATATATAGTGAAAGAGCTTAAAAAGAAGTAAAAAAATTTATTTTACCATTATTCAAGTTCTTCACTATAAATAATATTTAGAGGTGTTTACAATGAAAATAAAACTTGCCATACTTTTCGGAGGCGCTTCTTTAGAAAGAGAAATTTCATTAAAATCCGCCGTTGAAGTTATAAAATATATAAATAAAGAAAACTATATTATAAAACCTATAGACGTTCCTCAAAAAAACAATATCCTTTGGATAAAAGAGCTTTTGGAATTTTCTCCCGATATAGTTTTAAACCTTCTTCACGGAGGTTCCGGAGAAAACGGCTCAACAGCTGGGCTTTTAAACTGCCTTAACATTCCGTTTGCCGGCAGCGGCGTTCTTGCCGGCGCGATATGTATGAATAAAAATATGTGCAAATCTGTGCTAAAAGACAACGGAGTGCCCGTATGCGATGATGTATTTATAAAAAAAGGAGATAAAATAATCGATTACGAGGAAAAAATAAAAGAACTTGGCTTTCCAGTTATAGTAAAACCTAATAACGGAGGAGGCAGTATAGGAATATCTGTTGCCGAAAACTTAGAGGAAACAAAATCCGCCGTAACCGAAATCATACAAAACTATAATGACGACGTAATAATAGAAAAATTCATTTCAGGTCAAGAGGTAACCTGCGTAGTTCTTCAAAGAGAAAAGGGACTTGAAGTATTCCCCATTCTTGACGTTTCTTCAAAAGGAAAATTTTATGACTACAACGCTAAATATATCGATAACACAGCAAAAATAAGCTTTTCCACGCTTCCGAAGTTTATAAGAGATATGATTAAAGATATTGCCGCGAAGGTATTCAAAATTTTTGAATGCGGCGGAATTTGCTATGTAGACTTTATAGTCAGGGAAGAACAGGTATATTTTATAGAAGCTAACACAAATCCAGGATTTACTTCTCATAGTACAATAACAAGAACATTAAAAGAACTTAACATCAGTATGAGTGACTTTCTTGATGAAATTATAAGAGCTAAGATATAGGAAACGAGGTGCGATAAAATGAATAAAGCCTTCAAAATAGGCAAAAAAACAATATCAAAAGAATCTCCGGCATATATTATCGCCGAAATGTCAGGAAACCATAACGGCGATTTCAAAAGAGCGTTAAAAATAATAGATGAAATAAAAAAAACAGGAGCGGATGCCGTAAAACTGCAAACATATACTCCCGACACAATAACAATAGACTGCGGCAAACCAGCGTTTAAAACAAGCGGAGAACTTTGGAAGGATAAAAATAACTTATACTCTCTCTATAAGGAGGCATACACCCCTTGGGAATGGCAGGAGGAATTAAAAAACTATGCCGAGAGTTTGGGGCTTGATTGTTTTTCCTCTCCATTTGACCCAACCGCCATAGACTTTATGGAAAATCTTAATATGCCGGCAATAAAAATCGCCTCATATGAGATAAACGATATTCCATTAATAAGGAAAGCGGCGAAAACAGGAAAACCAATAATCATATCAACAGGAATAGCCTATCTTGAGGATATAGAACGAGCGCTCAAAACTTGCGAAGAAGAAAAAAACGAAAACGTAATACTGTTAAAATGCACTTCCGCCTACCCCTGCCCATATGAGGATATGAACATAAAAGTAATCCCCAATATGGCAGAAACTTTCGAATGCATAGTCGGTCTTTCCGACCATTCGCTTGGTTCAGAAGTAGCGTTGGGAGCGGTCGCTCTAGGGGCGAAAGTAATAGAAAAGCACATAACATTAAAGAGAGCGGACGGCGGCGTAGATTCAGCGTTTTCAATGGAAGCCGAGGAATTTGGAGAAATGGTTTCGCAAATAAGAAACCTTGAAAAAGCGCTTGGAAAAGTAACCTACACCCTAACTGAAAAACAGAAAGAAGGAAGAAACGGTTCACGTTCTTTATATGTTGTAAATGACATAAAAAAAGGAGAACCTTTCACAAAGGAAAATATTCGCTCAATCCGTCCCGGCAATGGTATGCACACAATGCACTACGATAAAATCCTGGGAAGAATTTCAGCCGATAATTACGAAAAAGGAACTCCATTAAGCTGGGATATGTTAGAGAAACCTTTAAAACCTTGATGAGTACCTCTCTTCTTTCTTGAAAGAAAGAAGCAAAGAACTTTTGTGCGAAACTACGTTTCGCTG
>CAOJPS010000102.1 GCA_948441255.1 uncultured Eubacteriaceae bacterium
CATAATAAGCCGGAATAGCGTAATCAACAACAGGCATTTCAAATTCCTGAATCTCCGCGCCAAGACCTTTAAGAGTTTCAGCGGCTGAAAGAACAGATTCTTTAACATCTAAGTCAATACCCTCTCCAAAATAATTTTTAGGAATACCTATTTTAAGACCTTTAATATCTCCGTCAAAAGACTTTGAAAAATCGAAGGTTTCTATTTTAACAGATGTAGAATCTTTAGCGTCATGACCAGAAATAATCTCAAGCACAGAAGCACAATCTTTAATATCACGTCCTACAGGACCAATTTGGTCAAGAGATGAGGCAAAAGCAACAAGTCCATATCTTGAAACAGCGCCATAAGTAGGCTTAATACCCGAAACACCGCAGAAAGAACAAGGTTGTCTTATTGAGCCGCCCGTATCCGAACCAAGAGTATAAATTGCCTCTTCTGCCGAAACAGCAGCCGCCGAACCACCAGAAGACCCCCCAGGAACTCTTTCCAGGTCCCAAGGATTTTTAGTAGCGCCAAAATAAGACGTTTCTGTAGAACCTCCCATAGCAAATTCATCCATATTAAGCTTTCCAAGAACAACAGCCCCTGCCGATTTAAGCTTGTCCACAACAGCAGCGTTATAAGGCGGAACAAAATTTTCAAGCATTTTCGAACCACAAGTAGTATTTATTCCTTTTGTACAAATATTGTCTTTAATCGCCATAGGAACTCCAGCTAAAGGAGAAAGTTCTTCTCCTTTGTCAATTTTAGCCTGAACTTTTTCAGCTTCTTTAACAGCCGCTTCTTCAAGAACCAAAGTATAAGCGTTCACTTTTTTTTCGACGTTTTTAATATTTTCAAGCATCTGTTTAGTAACCTCAACAGAACTCACTTCTTTATTTTTAATCATCTGCCCTATTTCAAGAGCGGTTTTATTAGAAAAATCCATAGTACACTCTCCTTATTCAACAGTTTTAGGAACTTTAAAACAGCCATCTTTTTTCATAGGGGCGTTAGCAAGAATAGTATCTCTGTCAGCAGACGGTGTAAGAACATCGTCTCTGAAATTATTTGTAAATGCAAAAGGATGAGAAACCTCTTCCATATCAGAAGTATCAAGTTCATTAAGCTTATCTATATAATTCAGAATTTTTTCAAGGTCTGTCTTTGCCTTTGCCTCTTCATCTTCAGAGAGCTTAAGCCTTGAAAGGTCTTCCAAATATTCTATAAGTTCATTATCAATCCTCATATCAAAAAATCCTCCTTTTTTATTTTTAAAACCGCAAATTCTTCTTCATTTATGGGTTAAGTCTATTTATGTCTCTTGGGAACATAGAAGTAGCTCTTATATTCTTTTCGTCAACAAGTTTCATAAGAAATCTTTCAAGCCCCATACCAAGACCTCCGTGCGGAGGACAGCCCTGTTTATGAAGCATAAGATAACTTTCAAAATCTGCCGGCTCAAGTCCCTTTGAAATCATTTTATCAACCTGTGTCTGATAATCGTGAATACGCTGACCTCCTGTTGTAATTTCCATACCATTATACAGCAAATCAAAACTTAAAGTATATTTTTCATTTTCTGGGTCGTCCATAGCGTAAAAAGGACGTTTTTTAATAGGATAATGAGTAACAAATACAAAATCGCTGTCATATTCTTCTTTAAACAATTGACTTATAAGTCTTTCTTCTTCAGGTTCCAAATCATAAGGGTCACGTATTTTCCTATTATATTTAGCGGCAATCATCTCTTTTGCGTCTTTAAATTTAACACACGGTATTTCATCAATAACAGGAAGCTCCACATTAAGTTTTTTAAGACAATCCTCAAAATTTTCCTTCAAATACTTAAAAGCAAATTTAAGCATACCTGTTTCCATATTTATAATGTCATAAAAACTTTCAATAAAGCCCATTTCAAAATCAATACCTATATATTCATTAAGATGTCTGACGGTTTCGTGTTTTTCAGCCCTAAACACAGGAGCGATTTCAAAAACCCTTTCATAAACGGGAATAAGCATTTGTTTATAAAATTGAGGACTTTGCGCCAAATATGCCTTTTTACCAAAATACTCAAGCTTAAAAATATTAGCGCCTCCCTCCGCGCCCGCGGCAACAATTTTAGGAGAAAAAATTTCTGTAAAATTATTGTCCTCAAGATATTTTCTGAAAGCCATAACAATAGCCGCCTGAAGTTTAAAAACATTTCTTTTTCTTTCATTTCTCAAAACAATAGGACGAATGGGCAATTCGTTTTCAATTGAAATATTAAGATTTCTTTTATTAATAGCGAAAGGCAATTCTTCCGCTGGAGAAGACAAAAGCTTCATTTCTGAAACAATTATTTCAATACCGTTTACCGCTCTAGGTTCATTTCCAACATCACCTATAACTACAACAGAATTTTCTTCTTTAAGAAGTTCTTTTTCCTCCTCACTTCCATTTTTATTATAAACACACTGAACAAGTCCGCCGATTTTTCTTAAAATGACGAAAGCAAAGTCACCCATATCACGAATATTATAAATCATACCATGAACACGAACACCTTTTCTCTGCTCCTCATCAAGTGAAACAAGGTCTTTAATTTCCAAATCCCTGCTTGTACTTATACCATTTACTTTAATCATTAAAAGCTACCTCCCAAAAATACTACAATAACAATCGAGTAGGAGGCGGCGTTAAGCTTTGCTTACAAATTTCATTACACCGCCTCTATATAGTGAAAGAACTTAAAAAGAAGTAAAAAAATTTATTTTACTCAAAAGTCTGCGAAGTGTTTCACAATTCGCTTACCGACTTTTGCCGCAAGCGGACGTAAAATATTTTTTTACCGTTATTCAAGTTCTTTCACTATACATAAAAAAACCGTCCCGAAAAAAAATTTCAGGACGGAAATAAAAAATCCGTGGTACCACCCAAATTGCCAAAACGCTAAAAAGCAAATTGACCTCTCAAAAACACAATAACGTGTGTAATCCGTGCTTTTCTAATAAGAAAAACCTTTCAAAAAGCAAACTCAGAAGTGTTCTTCGCAAAAGAGTGTCATAACAGGCAATTTCAGTCAAGTTGCCCGCTCCCTGAATAAGTTTCTCTTTGCTACTTTTCTTCGTCAAAGTCATTAAAAAATTTATATAACGCTAATAATATATCACAACTTCAAAAAATATGCAATACAGAAAATTCAATTTTTTGCGAAAATCATTTTTTAAGAATTAAATTATAGCTTACAAAGAATAATACTAATATCATCTTTTTCAAATTTATTTTTATCTTCATAGTCATAAAATTCGTTAAGAACACCCTCTATTATATCGCTTAACGAATCACCATAACTATTCGTATTTTCTTTAAGGCAATCTTTAATTCTATCGCTGAATTTATCAGGTTCTTTTTTATAAAAGAAATCCGATAAACCATCTGTATGAAAAAACAAATAATCTCCCGGAGAATATTCCGTTTTTCTAACTTCATATGAAGATTCGCTCATAAGCCCAATAGGAATACCTCCGATTTCAAGTTCATAAACATCATCTTTTTCACTATCCACAAAAATAGGATAAACCTGCCCCGCGTTAGAATATGTTATGGTATAATTAGCAGTGTCAACTATAGCATAAAACATACAAACATACATCTCATTGCCGGTATGTTTAAAAATTCTGCAAAACTGGTCATTCATATCTTTAAGAAGCTGATTAGGCATAGAATGCTTTGAAGCCATAGTATCAAACATCATAGAAATAGTCGCCGTAAGAAGTGCCGCTGATATACCATGCCCCGAAACATCGCCTATGACAAGACCAATATGATTATCATCAATCTCATTGACACTAAAAAAATCTCCTCCCACCTCCAACGCAGGAAGGTATTTGCTTAAAATTTTAGTTCCGTTAATATTCATATCAATTTTTCTTATAATAGAACGCTGAACTTGCCTTGCCATTTTAAGCTGAAATTCAATAACCTCGTTTTTTTCTTTAAGTTCTTTATATTGAGTTTTAATATGATCACTCAAATGTTTTACCCTTAGAAGGGATTTAATTTTAGCTATAAAGATAGTTCCATCAAAAATTTTTGATATATAATCGTCAACTCCTGAATATACACATCTTAAAAGAATATCTTTAGTTTCAACAGCAATCATCATAAGAACAGGAATATAGTTTGTTTCCGCACTGGATTTAATTTTTTTGCATATATCAAAACCGCTTATATCCGAGAACTCTGTATCAATAATAATAAGGTCCGGCTTAAACATTTCAATTTTAGCTAAAGCAATATTTCCCGAACTTGCGGTATAAATTTCATAGCTTGAGTTAAATAACATTTTACTGATTAAATCAACCGTTTGTTTATTTCCGTCAGCAACTAAAATTCTATCCATCAAATTCCACCCTTTTGCGAAATTTAACCGTACTGCCGTTGGTATCAAAATCAAGATTATCAACAAGAGATTTAACAAGCCTTATTCCCCTGCCGCTCTCAAGAAACATACTTTCCGCGCAGCAGCTTATTTTCATTGCTTTATCATAATCAAAACCTGTTCCCTCGTCCGAAACAATAGAATTTACAAAAATCCCAGTAACATTAATACTGAAGAAAACATTTTTTGCTCTATCCTGTTTATTTCCGTGAATAACAGCATTAAACAACAGTTCACAAAATATAAGTTTAAATTCCATAAGATTATCGTTATTAAGCATAGGAAAATTAGCTTTCAAAAACTTTAAGGAATTATCAACAACATCATTAACTTTATAAATATCACTTTGAAAAGATATATCAAATTTATTTTGCATCATAAGCTGCCTCCTTTTCTCCAACTTTTCGAGAGCATACATAAATTACTCTTCATCGAAAAATAAGGCGTACAAATAAAAGTTCAAATCAAAATGCGTTTTTTAAAGAAACGCCGATAATAAAATAAAAATCAGCGTTTCGTAAAAAATCAATTAAAAGAAGTCTGAACGTGTTTTTTTTCAATTGTCATATTAAAAATTCCGTTTTGACAATTAACATTAAAACTGTCCGTAACTGCCTTAATAACAAGCAAACTCATTTCCTCGTCATCAACCTCAAATCTTTCGGCACTTTCAACAGAAAGAGAAATTTTAATTTTATCAGCCGATAAATCAAATTCAATTTTAAAATCATTATTTGTATTAAAGGCATTTTTTCTAATTATGTAAGCACAAGCTTCTGAAACAGCAACCTTAATATCCTCAATTTCCTCAATGTCAAAATTAAGACGATTAGCGACAGAAGAAGCTGTCAGTCTTGCCGCTGAAACATACGCGGCATTAATGGGTAAAGTAAGTTTAATCTGTTCATTATTATTCATCTAAATCACCCTCTATTACAAATACTTTATCCAAATTTGTTATTTTAAAAAGTTTGGATAATCCAGGTTTCAAATTTTGAAAATAAATTGATTTCTCATACTCTTTTGTTTTCTTTAAAACAGCAATTAACGCACCAAGCCCCGTACTGTCAATATAAGAAAGATTTTTACATTCTATCCTTATATCAACGGGATTTTCCTCAATAAGCTCAATAAGCTTAGTTTTCATTTCGGCTGAATTAAAAATATCCACCTCACCTTCAATATTAATCAACCAACACTTAGGATTTTCAGAAAATTTAGAAGTCATAGAAAAGTCCATTTATATTTCCTCCTTAATATTTATTTTTAAGAAAATGCCAATAAAATAATCAGCTTTTTTCTATTATAACACAAAAATCAGAATATATAAATAATTTAATGGAATAAATATAAAAAATATGTTAAAATATTTTATATTATCTGAGGTATATCTGAAAGCTACAATAAACTATCAGTTATATATGCGAAATATCAAAAAAATTATTAAAATAATAAACGAAAATAGTTCAATTTTATTTTTATGATTTTTTATACATACTTTAATTTTCAGATATGCTCTGCATAAACTTGGATATTTCATAAAATTTTAGGAGGAAATATATGAAAGTAGGATATTTAGGCCCAAGAGGAACATTTACGGAACAAGCGGTTTTAAAAATTTCCGATATTTCCGAAACAATCCCTTTCAAAACAATATGGGAAGTAATAAACAGCGTTAATATTGGAAAAACTGATAAATGTGTTGTTCCAATAGAAAATTCTACGGAAGGTTGTATAAATATAACCGTTGATAGTATGATTTTTGATACAGACTTGTTTATACAAGGACAAATAAATCTTCCAATAGAGCAAAATATGATAATCAACAAAGCAGCGGAAAACAACGAGATAAAAAAAATATTCTCACATCCGCAAGGACTCGCTCAATGCAGGCAGTTCTTACAAAAAAATTATCCAAACGCCGAAACAATCAATGTAAACTCAACAGCTGACGGCGGCAAAATAATAAAGTCCTCAAACGAACCTTGTGCCGCAATAGGGCTTTGTTCCATAGCCGAACTTTACGATTTAAAAATTTTACACAAAGGAATACAAGACAATAACCAAAACTTTACACAATTCGCTGTTTTATCAAAAAACGATACAACAAAAAGCCTTGATTCACAAAAAATCTCAATAGCGTTTTCCACAAACAACAGTCCAGGAATGCTTTGTAAAATATTAAATTTATTTGAAATATGGAATTTAAATATGACAAAAATAATTTCAAGACCAATGCGCAATAAATCAGGTGAATATGTTTTTTTTGCTGACTTGGAAACAAATAATTCTCCTGTCGACATAAAAAATTGTTTGTCAATGGTAAAACGAAAAACGTCATTTTTTAAAAATTTAGGTTCTTATCCTGTGTATGACTACCGTTGAAATATAAAAAATAATATGATATAATAAAAAAAACCGCTGATTAATTAAAAGACTAGAAATTATTAAATCAGCGAACATAACTGCATTCTTAAAGCAAACATTGGGGAGTTTGCTTTCAAACAAAAAAGATATTATATTATTTGGGGGATTTTTTATGGAAGCTGTTCAAGATTTTGATATCGCAAAAAACATAAGACTTATAGAAATGTTAAAAAGTCAACTCTTAACAAACATAGGCGATTTATACACAAATCTGTCAAACGAAGAACAGGATTTAGCAGAAAGAGGAGAAATTCTTTCCGACCTGTTAATAATAACCTATATGCTTTCAAACCGTCTCGGTTTTTCATACGGCAGTATTGATTTAAAAGCTGTAAAAAAGCTTAAGTTTAGCATTCTTGATGAACGTCAGGCAATGCACGATGATATGTTGTCACTTTTAAGACATTTATACCGAGAATTTTAAGGAGTTTTTAATATGATTAGAAATATGACTAGTAACGAATACCTTTTTCCGCACATAATTATTGACGCATCACTTAATATTATACAGTCTAATTGTAAATTTAACGAAGAATTTTCAATAAAAGAGAACCGAAAAAAAGATTTAAAAATAAGTGATTTAATTCAAGAATATAATGCGGAAATAAAGGAACAAAAAGCGGTAATACGTGCTAAATGCTATAAAGTTTTTACAACGCCTGTTGAAACAAACGACTCAAAACCGCTGTATTACAATGTTTTTTTTATTTTAAATGAATGCTCTTTAAATAGTGAGTGCGAATTAAATAAGGTTGCTGTAGGACTTATTTTTATAGATAATTACACTGATGTTTTAGATGATGTTGAAGATGTTAAGCATCCACTTTTAACAGCCTTAATCGACAGAAAAATAAACTCAATGGCATATAATATTGGTGGAATTGTAAAAAAATTTGAGAAAGACAAATATATTTTCATATTTTCTCAAGATAAACTTGCTCATCTTAAAGAAAGCAAATTTCCCATACTTGACAAAATACGTGAAATAGATATGGGAAATAAACTTCCTGTAACTCTCAGCATAGGCATAGGCTTAAATGGAAAAACACTAAATCAGTCAATGGAATACGCCAGAGCGGCCATAGACCTTGCTTTAAGCCGAGGCGGCGACCAGGTTCTTATAAAAGATATAGACAATTATTCTTTCTTTGGGGGAAATTCAACAGAATTAAATATCAACACACGAGTTCGTGCGAGAGTTAAAGCGTTTGCGCTTACAGATTTAATACAGGAATGTTCAAACGTAATAATAATGGGACATAAAAACTCTGATATGGATTGCATAGGTTCAGAAATAGGATTATACAAAATTGTACAGTCTGTTGGAAAAGAATGCAGCATAGTCTTAAATAAAATAACCTCAAGCATAAGCTCGTTTTTTGATAGAATAATTAACGAAACAGATTATGCTGAAACAGCGTTTATAAACAGTGATGAAGCGCTAAAAAAAATCAGAGAAAATACGCTTTTAATAATTGTTGACACACATAAACAAAGTATATGCGAATTTCCTGAACTTATTGACAAAGCACCAAAAATAGTTGTTTTTGACCATCATAGAAAAAGCACCGAATTTATTCATAATGCGGTTTTGACATATCACGAGCCTTACGCTTCTTCTACTTGTGAACTTATAACAGAAATGTTTTTGTATATGAATAAAGACATTGCACTTTCAAATGTTGAGGCTGATGGACTTCTTGCGGGAATAACCGTAGATACAAAAAATTTCGCTTTTAAAACAGGCACAAAAACATTTGAAGCGGCAGCATATTTAAAAAGAAAAGGTGCCGACACAATCCGTGTTAGAATGCTTTTTCAAAACTCTATAGAATATTATGCGCTTAAAGCAAAAGTAATAGAAGGAATGGAAACTTTTAATAGAAATATGGCAATAGCCGTTTCAGAACCAAATGTAGAAAACCCGACACTTCTTGCGGCACAAGTATCAGATGAACTTTTAAATATAAAAGGAATAGAGGCTTCTTTTGTTCTTTGTCAAAATGAAAACAAAATAAGTATAAGCGCTAGAAGTCTAGGCAAAATCAACGTACAGCTTATAATGGAAAAAATGGGCGGCGGCGGACATCAAACAGTTTCTGCGGTTCAATTAAATGAATTTGATATGAAAATTGCTATAGCATCTTTAAAAAACTCAATAAACGAATATTTACAGGAGGTAAAATAATATGAAAGTTATATTGTTGGAAGACATTAAGGGAGTAGGAAAAAAAGACCAAGTAATAAACGCGAGCGATGGATACGCTAGAAACTTTCTTTTCGCCAAAAATAAAGCACTTGAGGCAACACCTAATAATTTAAAAAAGCTTGAAAATAAGAAAAAAGCCGAGGAAGTTAAAAAAGCTGAAGAATATGAAAAAGCTAAAGAACTTGGGAAAAAACTTGACGAGATAACTGTAACTGTTTCTGTAAAGACGGGAAACAACGGTAAAATTTTTGGTTCAATCACAAACAAAGAAATCGGGGCAGCGTTAAAAGAACAGCATAATTTGGATATAGACAAAAAGAAAATAATAATAAATACACCAATAAAAGCTGTTGGTGAAAAAACCGTAGATGTAAAACTTCACTCAAAAGTAATATCTAAGCTTACAGTTAAAATTGCCGAATTGAAATAACAAGGGGGTATATAACTTGCCTGAAAGTATAACTCAAACGCAGAATACATCTGAAAAT
>CAOJPS010000103.1 GCA_948441255.1 uncultured Eubacteriaceae bacterium
TATTTTTATTTTATCATATTTTTTCTTCTATGTCCATTGTGCGGTATTGCCATAACTTTCCTTTGACGCTCTGTCATCTTGTTTAAACGCCTCTTCCAACTCAACGCCTACAATATCACTGTAACCTAAATAAGCCCACCTTTGAGTATAAACCGTTTTTAAACACCATTGAACCCATACATCATATGGTGCTGCTGTTTCAATCCTTCCAGCACCATCAAGCCTATAATCTCCTTTTTCAAAGTCAAAGTATATTCCTTTAAACTGTTTAGCTGTTATTTCATCAGAAGATATTACCTTTGGAACCTCAAAAAAAGGAAATAAATCAGCCATTTTCAAACACCTCTTCAGCGCTTATAACAGTATTTACAACAACAGCGTCAACCCCTACCCAAGCAACTAATACTCTGTCATTTTTCTTTAAACCTCTGACACATACAGAATAATCATTAACGGGTATAGCAATAGGAAATGTATTTGTTTTTAAACTATAGTCTTCCGATATAACTCCAAAATCCAAAACAAGAGGCCTTTCAAACATTTTATTCATTTCATTTTTCAAGACAATCCCCAAATTATTAATACCATTTTGTTTATTCATATCGCACCAACTCCATATTCATAGTTCTTTTTGAGGCATTGTGCGAAACACCCTCAACAATAAAATATCCTTTCAAATTTCCAGCGTTTAAATTTATTTTATCCCCTTTTCTGATTATCGGGACATCAACTGATAAAACATCTATCGTTTCTTCTGGTTTTCCTTTTTCTTTCAGTATATTCTCCGCTTCTTTTTTCACGTCTTCAAGAGATTTATTCGTATCCTTTGTGACTATTTCCTGAAGTATACCATATTCTATTTTCCCATTCACACTGCTTATTAAAGGCGTTTTTTTATCATCTTCCGCTTTTCCGACTATAATTACTTTTGTAACAAGCTTCTGAAGACTCAGCTTATCTTTTGTATTTATTACATTATGAGTATTGAATACAAAAATATTTTCATTTTCTCCTTTTGCCTTTATTGTTAATATATCCTTTTCCATTAAAGCCACATATTTACTGTCAAGTTTTGTTTCCGCTTCATCAAGTACACTTGTTATATGTTCGCTTACCGATTTATTATTAATAGGCAATTTTCCGTGTGTCCAGCTCTTCCACCTATAATTAAGCGGTATTCCCCACTCCTCACAAATACTTTTTATAATTGTTTCTGTACTTTTCCCACTTGAAAAATAACTGTTCGCTTTACTTTGAACCGCATAAATCATCCGGTCATAAGCTGTTATTGAAAGTTCTTTTTTTACAGCGCTTGTATATTCCCAATCCCATACAGTACCTCTAAACACCTCTATATTATTGGCATAAATAAAAATAAGACTACATAGCTTTATTAAGTCACTTATGTAGCCTTCCTCTATTTTTGTATTTGCTATTATAATATTAGCTTTTCCAGCAATTCCGCCTCTTTGGTCTTCCCAGCTTAACGAAGTGCATAGACCAATCAGTTCAAATATTTTTCCGGACGGTAAAACCACTTTAATATTATATTTTATTTTTGATACGTCTATTTCAGTCAAATTACCACTTCCTTGTCTTACAGAAAATTACCGCAGCAAAATATTTTCCTTTTTATTTTTCAGGCAATTGAATAATTTGTCCTGTTTTTATTATATTAGGATTTAAAATTCCGTTTAATTTAGCGATTTCCGAATATCTGCTTCCTTTTCCCAAATACTTTTGAGCAATACCCCATAATGTATCTCCCTTTTTAATAACATAGGAACTCTCCGCCTTTTTTGACGGTCTTACGTTTTCTGATGATATTAATGGTTTTAAAGGTTCTTCTGTCAACACTTTCAGCTCTTTTGCGTGAATAAAAGAAATATCGCATTCATAATCTCCATAACCACCCGAATATGTCATTTTATAATTTTCAAGATACACATTATGATTAACTGGAGTTTCTGTAATAAGAAGCCGGCACTTTATATTACTGTTTCTCAGATAAGAAAACCATTCTTCCATAGCCTTAGGGTCTTTTTCAACAACAATAAAAGTATTCAAAAACAGCCCTAAATTATTTTTTGTCTGCCGCTTCTGTCCAGGAATTTTACATTTCCACGAAAATCGTGTCAATTCCTCACCCAGAGGAAGCATTATCTCACCAACATTCATTATATCGTAATTCTGAAAACGTGTTCCGCACTCAACCGTTATTGATTCCGGAAGCATTGGAAACGTCATATAATCTCCCGTGTCAAATTCTGATAAAATAATTTTTATTTTTATCACTTCCATTCTATAGTACACTGATTGCTGTGAAAACCCTGTTTTTTTAATTTTGTTTCATATAACTCCTGCTTTCATATTCGCAAACAGATTAATCAAAGCTTTTGCTATCGTACTGGCTACCTCGTTTGATATTTCAGGCATATTCTGGCGTATAATATCCATAATATCATTACTGACGCTTTCAGAACTGTTTATCGTTATATTTATACCGCCTAAATTTATAGTAATAGGAGATATAGCGGAAATATTGTCCTTTGGTTTTTTCACTATGTCTTTATTATCGAAAATATTGTTTGAAACTTCGTCATTATTTGAAATGTTTCCAAAAATACCGCCTTCAGCGTGAGCTTTTATACCTTTCCCATAATTATTAATCCCAAGTAATTTTCCAGCTTTTTCCCAAAGGCTTATACCTCTGTTTCTTCTTTTGCCAGACAGGGGAATTATCGCTTCCGCTCCATCTTCCGCCACAAGTCCAATATGTGGTTTTGTCAATATACCTCCTTCCGCATATCCTTTTCTTGCTGTTAACGCATTGGCGGCGGCAGCTGCTAAACTTATATTTGAAGATGTTTTACTTGTTTGCGATGTTGGTTTTGCTAAAGAAGAATATTGAGGGTCTTCGCTGTTATCGTCTATAATAATATTATCTGTTCTTCTTGCGCGCTGTTTCAAATTTTGTTTTTCAATAATTGTATTTATTTGTATGGTCGAAAGCACTGAAATAGTTTTCGAAAACGTTGATTTTAAATCATTCTCAAAAATCTTAAAAACGTTATCTGACGCTTCTTTTGATGACGGAGCAAATTCTTCCACAAATTCCTTCCCCATACTTTGCGCGATAGGAGATAATAATTTATTAAGCTTCTCAGCGGTTTCACCATTTTCATTTCCGTCTATCATTTTAAGCCAGGTATCACTATCCCAATTTGAAATATCACCTATTTTTGCGCCGCTTAAAAGCGCTGTTTCAATGCGCTCGAACAGAGTTCCCTCAAGATTTGAGAGAATTTTAGATGTCTCAATATTGGGATCATTTTCAATTGCCGCTATCGCTTTATTAAGCGTAAACTCAAATATAGATTTATCCACCTCACTTTTTTTCTTATTGGTTCTGTCGTTTAGTTCTTTAAACGCGGCTTTATCATCAAAATCAGGATCTTCTCCTTTTGTCAGGTATATGTTCGCAGCTTCGTTTTTATAAGCTTCGTCATATTCGGATACCGTTTTATCCCGATAATTACCAACTTCAGGTAAAAATTTCTCATAAGTATCTAAACTCATCTCATCATCTGAAAATTTTAAGTTTAATGTATCTAATTCCGCTTTCGCTCTCGCTTCCGCCACTTTATTTTCTATCTTCTCAATCTGTTGTAGGATAGAATATACTTCGTTTTGTTCATCAATTTCCAAAATACCATCGTTTTTATTCAAAATAATTTTAGCCTTTGATGATAAATCGTCAACTTGTTTTTGTAATTTCGCGTATGTTCCGTTTATTCTTTCTATTATATCGGCGCCGATTTCGTCCTCTTTTCCAAATATAAGATTTATTGAAGCTGTCGCCTCATAGTTTTCATCTGACAAAAGCTTTTTTACTCTGTCTATCATATTATTCGCTTCTGACATAAATTCTGAACTATCATCTTTGGTCCAGTCAATTCCTAAATTGGCTTTCCAATTTAATTTTTTAAGATTGTCAGCGGTATTCTCAAAATTTGCCAAACTGTTTTTTGTTTCTTCCGTTGCTTTCGCAAAAGCGTCCAAACTTTCAGCCGCGTTTCCAAACGTTAGTTTTTTGGCGATATTTTGAATTTCTCCGAGAGATAACTCAATTGTGCCAAAACTTTCTTTGAGTTCGTTTATAACTACCTTTTGCAGTTTTTGGTTAAACTCATCTTTTGAAACATTAGCCAGCGCATCCTTTAAGTCTTTTGAAGCGTATTTCGACTGTGCTGTTTTCAAATATCTTTCCGCTTCTTCCGCTCTTTCCTGTTCAAGCGCTTCTTCATAGCGTTTTTTCTCATTTTCGCCAATTGTATCTCCGGCAAAAGCGCCTACACCAGCTCCTATTAAAGCCCCTATACCTGTTCCTATTATTGGAACAACACTTCCTATTGCCGCTCCTGCCGCCGCTCCAGACGCAACTCCAAATGTTTTCCAGCCTGCTGATTTTTTATAAACGTCTGCTTCACGTTTGTCATCTGATTTCATAGCCTTATAATAATCAGACGCAGCACTAATAAGCGTTGTACCGGCATAAATACCTCCCGTAACTGCTCCTGCTCCCATAGCCATACGTCCTGCTTTTATAGCCATACCTTTTATTCCATACGAACCTAATCTTGCTCCTGTTCCTAGTTTTCCGCCTTGAGCAAAAACAAGAGCTGATTCTGCCGGAGTATTTCCTATTCTTCCGGCAACACTTCCCATACTTGCTGCTTCTGTTATTCTTGCGTTTTTCGCCGCTTTTGCCGCTTTCGATAACATAAGCCCTTGTGCAATACCGCTAAATAAGCCAACATTACTTACTCCTGTTTCTGTTGCTGCTACGCCTGATGCTGATATTCCACTGCCAAACAATGAACCCCATAAACCTTTTGCTGTTTTTCCCAAACTATACATACCGAAAATACCGCCGAGTAGCTTACTTCCAATCCAAGCGGAGGCAAAACCGCCTGTCACAGGATTTGAAAATAATAATTTCAAAGCTGACTCTAAAGCGTTTTTTATAGCAGCGGCAATTTTTGAGCCATCAAATCCCTTCGCGAATCCTTTGCCGAATGCCGAACCTATACTAATACCGTCATTAATAATTTCATCTGTATCAGAACCAAATAATGCGGAAAATCCAATTGTTACAGCTTTTCCTATTCCCTCTCCTATTCCCTGCGCCTTATCAGCAAGCCAAGCTTTACCCGTGCTGTTCCACCATTCATCAAATGGTTCGGCAATCAATTTATTCCACGCAACTTTAGCTTTGTCCCAAAGCGTCGCGGCGCTATTCCATTCAGGACTATTTATCATATCTTCAATTGATTTTGTCACATTGTCTATTGTTCTTGATATTCCTTCCGCAAAATCTACGGCGGCATTTTTCAAATCAGGCATTTTACTTGTAAGCCAATCAATAAATTTCTTCATATACGGCGCAAGTTTTTCCATAAAAGCAAGCTTTACCCCTTCAGCCGCGCTTTGAAGATAAAGCATAGAGCCTTGTAAGCTTTCCATACGTATTTTGGACATTTTTTCAGCAGCGCCTTTACTGTTTTCTATCGCTTCCGCCAATTTATTGAAATCTTCTTCAGACGCTTCAACAATAGCAAGCAATCCCGCCTGACCATAAGTTCCCGCAAGAGCTTTTGCCACTCCGCTTTTTTCAGTTTCCTCTAATTTTTTATATCCTTCTCTGAGTTCTTTAAATACTTTAATAAGAGGTTTTGCTTTTTTATCCATTCCATAAAGAGAAACACCAAGCTTATTCATCGCTCCAGCTACGCCTTCAGCGTCTTCCTCGTCAAGTTCTCCTTCTCCCGCCATACGTGAAATCAAGGCTCGCAAAGCGGTTCCCGCCATTGAAGAATCTATGCTTCTGTTACCCATAAGTCCTATCGCAAGAGCGGTATCCTCTATTGAGAATTTCAGCGCTCCAGCCATTGAACCCGCATATTTAAGACTTTCTCCAAGTCCTGTTATATCTGTTTTACTATTAGTAGCTGTTGCCGCTAAAACATCGGCTACACGGTTAGATTCCTCGGCTTTCATATTAAACTGCGCCAATGCCGACGATACTACGTCAGCCGCTGTAGCCACTTCTACGCCGCCTGCTGCCGCAAGATTGAGAAGTCCTGGCATACCGCTTATTATATTTTTTGTTTTCCAGCCTGCCATAGCCAAGAACTCCATTCCTCCAGCCACCTGCTGTGCGGAAAACATTGTTGTTTCACCCAATTTTTTAGCCGTATCGGTTAACGCTGACATATCCTCATCTGTTCCCAGTGTTATAGCCTTAACATTTGCCATTGACTGCTCAAAATCTTTGTATGTACTCACCAGGTCGCCTATACCCAAAGATACGCCGACTATTCCTGCCGTCGCTACAACTGGGTTTGTTATCATTCTCATTATGCCCCTAAAAGGAGCGGTAACAAGGTCTACAGCTTTAAGAGTAACTTTCCAGGTTCTGCCGGCAAGCTTACTTCCAATACCGCAAACTCCTTTTAAAACTCTGCTTGCTTTGTCTATAGCATACATTGTAACTTCGATTTTACTCATTTTATTAATTTGCTTTATTCTGTCTTGAGCTTTTTTCATAGCCCTTTCAAGCTTGCTCACGGTATTTTCGGCACTTGCCGCCCCGTCTTTTGTTTTGTCTTCCACTACTGTTACAACTTCTATTACAGACTTATTATCCGCCACGCCTTGTCACCTTCTTTTTATTAGTTTTTTTCAAAACTTTATACCAGCGTTGTTATCATTAGAGCAATATTACAGTTTCAAAAAAATTATTCGCTAAAATTTAAATTTAACTGTTTTATTCTCATTTTCAAGTTTTAGCAATGAAAACTGATTGTATAAAGCCTTGTCGCCGGGAGGCAATGCCTTATATTCATCAATACGCATATTAAAGCGTTCACAAACTTCAAGCATTATCCTTGTTTTGCCTCCGGCGTTAATCAGTTTCCCGCTGTTTCCTCCAAATCATCGCCAAAACCGCTTATTTCATCTATCTTGTCAATAACCTTGTCTTTTTCTCCAGCCAGCAACACCTTATCTACCATTTCCCAGCCAGTAAGTATATTAAGGGCCGTTTGAGCGGACTTATTATCCCATATTTTAGCCCTATCCTCATCTACAGTAGCTGTATAAACAATTAAGCTTCTTAGTTTTGTGTTATTTGTTTCTATAACCTTTTTAGGCTGTCCTGGTCTTGTCGTAGCATACTTTCGAGCCATTTTCAAGCAAGACTGAGTTTCATCTTCTGTAACCGGACGAATACGGAACTCTAATTTTACAACACCATTACGCTTTATCTGAATTTTATGATAACTTAAAGCTTCATCTTTTCTTCCTCCAAGTTCCAAAAGTCCCGCAAGCAATTCATTTTCGTTCATTAAAATTTCTTCCTGTGAAAGCTTTTCCTCGCTTTGAACCTCATCATAAAGTTCAGGCGTCGTATTTTTTGCGCTCATATTTAAAAACCTCCCAAATTAATTAATATGTAAATTTTTGAATCATTTCCGGCGAAGCGTTTACTCTAAAACTCCACGCCCTTTTTATGATTTCTCCCGGAGTAAGATTCTGTAAATCTATACTTCCATCAGGTATACAGTTGCGATAAACAATACGCTCCGCTTTACCATCTCTTCGGCGCAATTTACCTTGAAAATCAAAAGAAGGGAAATATCCCTGCTGTAAATCACTAATAAGTTCGTCAAGCATTACATCATCACGCACAACAGCCTCCGTAAGGGTAAGAGTTACGCTGTATCCCGTGTTTACCGCAAATACAAGGGCGCTTCCCACAGGCTGATAATCCGTATTTGCCGGACTTATTTGAGCCTGAAACGTGTCAACCTCCGCAAGAAATAAATTTGTTCCCGCTTTAGTCGATACATAAAGCTGACCATCTTTTCCTGTTATAAGCTTACGAACATCCAATATAGACTGGTCACTTAAACCGTTCATCTATCATTCCTCCTATTCTGATTCGATTTCTTCCGGGGCAAAACGGAATTTAAACGTAAAATACATCTTCTCAAGAGCGTCTATATCATCGGCATATACCAAAAACCAGGCACTGTCACCCTGTGGAATATTATTAGAATCAATTTCACAACGCGCGCCAGCCAAAAGTTTTCCTTCCGCCGCCATTGAACCGCATACTCCATTTGAAACCTGAATTATTGTCATTCTCCCGTCATTATCATTATTTATTCGTCCAATTAAAGTTTCCGCCGTATCATTTAATCTCTGCATAAGTTCAAACCGTACTTTTACACGTTTAATTTTTTTCCAGCCTATATCCTCGTTTGAGTTTGGCGTAATAAGAGTATTAATACCAGATTCAATCCATACAACATTTGACGCTGAAAGGCTAAATGTCAGCATACCCGCCGAAATTGCCCTTTCATATTGATTATTTGTAAACAATTCTGTGAGCTCCACAGCTCCATCAACTGCCAGGTGTGTAATACTTTCATTGCTCGGCGTTCCCGCTATTAATCCTGAAACCCAGGCAGCCGCAAGATATCCCTCATAAACATTGCCAGATATATCTATAAATCCATTTCCAACATAAATAATTTGTTTATCATTATATGCGGAAGCATTAGCCAGTCTTGTTTCAAAAGATATATTTCTATCTTCACCTATTACGCCCATAGTAAATTTACCATCTTCCAATATACGATTTAAAAACATTCGCATTATTGACTGGACTGAAGTATCATTAGTATCAAGCGCAAGCACATTAAAACGGTACGCCTCAAGAAGTTCAAAAGCTTTCGAGTAAGCCAATACATTTACTGTTGGGTCTGTTCCCCTTATAATCTCTGCCTGGTCGATAGTTTCAAGAGGATATGATGTATCCGCCAATTTTTGAAGCGTAAAATATTCACTTTCCGACACAGCTTCCAAGAGATTAGTCACTTCATCATTACCACCGGGAAATATAAATTTTTCAAGCATTGTCGTTCCTTCAAGAATAATCAATTCTTTTTTATTGGAATCAGCAAGGGTAGGTCTTATTGTTATACTAAACTCTCTATTCCCCTCATACTTCATTTCAAGACGAATAACGGCTGTCGCTGACTCTGACGTATCCTTAATCATATATTCACCCTTTGTACCGCCGTTGCCAATTCTTACAGCGTATACAAGCCGCGCACCTCCCTTAAATTGCTCGAAAGGCACCTCTGTAGTTCCATTTATACCGCCGTCGCCATAAATTTTAACAATATCCTCATAACTTTCAAGGATTACTGCCTTGCCAATCGGACCCCAATTTGAACGAAGCACACACGCGCATTTACCGTCGTCCACTCCAGCAATAGGCGGAGTTCCATAATTCTCATATCTATTGTATACACCCGGACGCTTTTTCTGTTCGCCGAATGTTAAAAAAAACCACCATTAATTAAACACCCAGGATAAAAAATAAATAAACAAAAAATTTTGTTACGCAAACGTTATTTTATTTTTAAACCAAGTTTTTT
>CAOJPS010000104.1 GCA_948441255.1 uncultured Eubacteriaceae bacterium
AATTTTCTTAAAAAAATTTTAAATAAAAAGTTCCGCTTCTTAACGTATGCTACTGCATATGACCAAGCATTTTCTTACGGACGAAATATTTACGAAGAAATCTCCGTAATAGTAGATGAAATGTTTACAACGTATATAACAAAAGAAAATATTCGCCAGCCACTATTAACACAATACTGTGACGGCTCAAGAGTATTATGCCCAAACTGGCTTTCTCAGTGGGGAAGCAAAGATTTAGCAGACCAAGGATATACAGCAAGTCAAATTTTAAAATATTATTATGGAAATGACATCTATCTAACTCAAGCAGAAAGAGTTAAAGGAGTTCCCTCATCATTTCCTAATGAAAACCTTCAGATTGGTTCAAGAGGAAATAGTGTAAGAACTATACAAACTCAGCTTAATGCAATATCAAACACATATACCGCAATACCAAAACTTCGTGTTGATGGCATATATGGAGAACAAACAGCTGAAGCTGTTAGAGAATTTCAAAAGATTTTTAATTTACCACAAACAGGTGTTGTTGACTTTTCAACATGGTATGAAATATCTGGCATATATGTAGCCGTTGAAAAAATCGCTGAACTTGTATAAAATTGCAAAACTAGTAAAAAAGACACAAATAATTTTTACTTTATCAAAATTATTTGTGTCTTTTTTCTATAATTTTTCAAAAAATTTTTCCGCTATATCTTTATCTTTTTTAATTTGTTTTTTTAACTCATCAACAGATAAAAACTTCTGCTCATTTCTTATAAAACCGTAAAAACAAACAATGATTTCTTCATCATATAATTTTTTATCAAAATCAAAAATATATGTTTCAACAGTTCTGCATTCTCCATCAACAGTAGGATTTTCTCCAATATTTGTAACACTTTTATAAAAAACCCCATTATATAATGTTTTTGTAATATAAACTCCATCAGGAGGTAAGAGCTTATTTTCAGGAGGTATAATATTAGCTGTCGGAAAATGAATTTTTCTTCCGATTTTTTTACCCTCAACAACAGTTCCAATTAAAAAATATGGTTTGCCCAAAAGTTTTATAACAGAATTAAAATTACGGTTTTTTATACAATTTCTTATATTTGTACTGCTTACACGAATATCATTATATTTAACAGAGGGAATTTTAATAACATTAGCTCCTTTACTGTCACCGATAGACTTAAGTAAATTAAAATTTCCAAGTCTATTTTTTCCAAAACAATAATCTTCTCCTACAACAAGAACTTTACATTTAATAGAATCAAAAATAAAATTGGCGAAATCTTCTGGTTTCATATTAGCAAAATCTCTCGAAAAAGGATACAAAACTAATTCATCAACACCAAAATCTTCAATAATTTTTTCTTTTTCGTAAGGTGAAAAAATAGTATAAAATTTTTCAATATTAAAAAATGATTTAGGGTGTGGATAAAAAGAAAATACAATTGATTTCAGAGAATATTTTTTTGCATATTCTTTAACTGTTGAAATCAACTCTTGATGTCCAAGATGTATTCCATCAAAATTACCTAAAGTTACAGCGGTAAATCTGTCTTCTTCTATATCTTTACTTTTTATAACCTTCATAATGTTACTCCTAAATTAGCATAGTCAAAGGTTTCATAAAACCCTCCGAAAATTGATAAATCCCAATAATTTTTCCATAGGCGTCATAAAGCAAAACCTTAGCGTTTTCATCAAAAGTTTTCTTGTTAATAAAGTTAATACTTATTTTGTTTCCATTATATAAATATTTATTGCCTGACTCATAAACAATAGCTTTTAAATAATGTGATAAAACCTTATCAACAGGAATTAAAATCTCATCAATCCTATCTTCTTTCACAATCTTTTTAAATTCTTCAATTTTAATACTGTCTTCCAAATTAAATTGACCTGATTTTGTTCTTAAAAGAGCTCCCATACAACCGCCGCAGCCAAGTTTTTCACCAATATCATTACATAAAGCGCGTATATATGTACCCTTAGAACAAAGCACAGTAAAAACAACCTTATTATTGTCAGTAAAATCATTTATAACTATGTTGTATATATTGATAAGGCGTTTTTTTCTTTCAATGTCTTTGCCCTCTCTGGCTAGTTCATATAACTTTTTACCATTTATTTTAATGGCTGAATACATAGGGGGAGTTTGGTGATATTCACCTAAAAAGCTCAAGATAACACTTTCAATTTTTTTTCTGTCAGCTATAACAATACTTTTTTTTATAACATCACCCGTAATATCCTGGGTTGTTGTTGAAACACCAAGAATAAGTTCCGCTTTATATTCTTTTACATCAGAAGCAATATAATCAGATATCTTTGTTGCCTTTCCAATACAAACAGGCAAAACTCCGCAAGCATCAGGGTCAAGAGTTCCCGTATGTCCTGTTTTTACTTTATTTAAAGTTTTTCTTATAATATTAACTACATCGTGAGAAGTAAATCCTTTTTCTTTATATATATTTACAACTCCAAATAAATCACTCATCTTTATCAAGCTCTTTTTTTATTTCGTCCAGTACAGAATCTAAAGCAGTTTGCACATTGCCATTAAATGAAGCTCCCGCCGCAAAGATATGCCCACCTCCTCCAAAAACTGATGCGATTTTATTGACATCTGCCTTTTTGGAACGCAAACTTATTTTAGAAAGGTTATCACCTTTTTCATATACAAAAACAGATACATCAATACCTTTTATGTTTAAAATATATTCAACGATTCCGTCTAAATCACTGTTGCTCGCACCACATTCTCTGATTTCGTCAGCAGTTAAACAAGTATACGCGATATTATCATCAATTTTAAAATTATCCAAAGCTTTTTTAAAAACCTCAACTTCTTTTGTTGTGTGCTCATATAAAACCTTATCCTGAATACTTGAAAAATCAATACCAAATTCGATGAGCCTTGCCCCTATTTCCATAGTATTTTTGCTTGTCGAATTATATTTGAAACCAAAGGTATCTGTAACAATACCTGTATATAAAGCTTCCGCGATAAATTTGTCCAAAGTACAAAAATTCTTTATTATTTCAAAAACAACTTCACAGGAAGAAGATGAGTTACCCAAAACGATATTATTTTGGGCAAAATTCTCATTGCTTATATGATGGTCAATATTAAATGTCACATTAGCTTTATCAAAAAAACTCTCAAAAACACCGAGTCTGTTTTTTGAACCGCAGTCCACGGCTATAAACACATCAGGTTTAAGGTCATCAAGATTTCCATTATAAACATATTCTGTACCTTTAATAAAATCAAATTTTTCAGAATATTTCTCAATAAGAACAACTGGTTTAGCGCCTATTTCCGCAGCAGCCATAGCTAAAGCGAAAACAGAACCTATAGCATCTCCATCAGGATTTGAATGTGTTGAAATAACAATATTTTTACTTTGTGACCAAATTTCATAGATATCAGTTGAAAAAGTTTCCATAAAAATCACTCCTAACTATTTATATCATCAATAATTTTTGAAATTTTAATACTATACTCAAGAGAATCATCAAGTACAAATTTAAATTCGGGAGTATTTCTGAGATTTATACGAAATGCTATTTGTTTTCTAATAAAACCTGATGCGTTTTTAAGTCCCTCCATAGTCTCAGCTTTCTGTTGTTCATCACCAAGAATGCTGACAAAAATTTTACAATATTTTAAGTCATTTGTAGTTTCAGCTTTAATGACACTTGTAATAGCTCCAATCCTAGGGTCCTTAAGTTCAGAACGTATAATTTCAGAAACCTCTTTTTTTATTTCATCATTGATTCTAATCATTCTGTTACCAGATTTCATTCTGCCACCACCTAAAAAATTACTGAGGAATTTCCTCCATAACAAAGGCTTCTACAATATCGCCTTCTTTAATATCATTAAACTTGTTAAAGAGCAAACCACATTCATAACCACTGTTGACTTCTTTAACATCGTCTTTAAATCTTCTTAAAGCAGCAAGATCACCTTCATAAACAACTTTCCCATCTCTTACAATTCTAATCTGACAATTTCTAACAATTTTTCCGTCTGTTACATAAGAACCGCCAATAGTACCAACACCCGAAGATTTAAACAATTGTCTTATTTCAGCGTGGCCTATAACTTTTTCTTCATATACTGGGTCAAGCATACCTTTCATAGCAGCTGTAATATCTTCAATAGCGTTATAAATTACACGATAAAGACGAATATCAACCTTTTGGTCATCAGCAACAGATTTAGCCGACGCTTCAGGACGCACATTAAAACCGATAATAATCGCGTTTGATGCGCTTGCGAGCATAACGTCTGATTCTGTAATTGCCCCCACTCCGCCATGAATAGTCCTTATTCTGACTTCTTCATTTGAAAGCTTTTCAAGGCTCATTTTAACAGCCTCAACAGATCCTTGAACATCCGCTTTAATTACTATATTAAGTTCCTTAACATTACCAGATTGAATTTGACTAAATAAATCATCAAGAGAAACCTTTTGAGGAGTATTTTTAAGCATATCCTCTCTGCCTTTAGCTATAATAGACTCCGCAACTTGCCTTGCCTGTTTTTCACTTCTTGCTACATAAAACATATCTCCAGCCTGAGGAACCTCCGAAAGACCAAGTATTTCAACTGGAACAGACGGTCCAGCTTTTTTAACCTTTTGCCCTTTATCATTCATCATTGCCCTAACTCTACCATAGCAAGAACCAGCGATAACAGGGTCGCCAACTTTAAGAGTTCCATTTTGAACAAGAACAGTAGCTACAGGTCCACGACCTTTATCAAGTTGAGCCTCAATGATTGTACCTTTTGCTCTTTTGTTCGGATTTGCTTTAAGTTCTTTCATTTCAGAAACAAGTATAATCATTTCAAGAAGCTGGTCAATACCTATTTTGCTCATTGCGGAAACAGGAACACAAATAGTATTTCCTCCCCAGTCTTCAGAAACAAGACCATATTCAACAAGTTCTTGTTTAACTCTGTCAGCGTTTGCGCTTGGCTTATCAATTTTATTTATAGCTACAATAATTTCAACATTAGCAGCTTTAGCGTGATTAATAGCCTCAATTGTCTGAGGCATAACTCCATCATCAGCGGCAACTACCAAAATAGCCACGTCTGTAACTTGAGCGCCTCTCATACGCATTGCGGTAAACGCCTCGTGTCCAGGAGTATCAAGAAAAGTAATAGGCTTATCATCAATAGAAACAGTATAAGCGCCTATGTGTTGAGTTATTCCGCCTGCCTCGTTAGCTGTAACCTTGCTATGTCTTATGGCGTCAAGAAGAGATGTCTTACCGTGGTCTACGTGGCCCATAACAACAACAACCGGAGGTCTTTCCTCCATATCTTCCTCATCATCATTATCTTCTTTAAAAGCTTCTTCAAGAAGGTCAACTTCTTCAAGTTCTTCAGCAATAACATCGAAACCGTCAGCAACAATTGACGCTATATCAAAATCTATTTCCTGATTTATTGTTGCCATAATTCCAATTTTCATTAACGCCATAATAACTTCATTAGAATTTTTCTCAAGTTTTTCCGAAAGTTCCTTAACCGTAACTTTTGGAGGCAATTGAATTATTTTTATATCGTCTTCCATATCTGTATTTACAGAATCCTCCTCCGAAACTTGTTGTTTAGTATCATTTTGGTTATGCTTTTTTTTCTTTTTAGATTTTTGAGAGTTTTCATTTTTAGCATCTGAGTCGTCTTCTTTTTGTGATATCATAGTTTTTTCAACATTATTATTGCTTTTATTTTTTTCTGCATATGAAAAAATATCAAGAACTTTATCAACATCATCATCAGACAGAACGCTCATATGACTTTTAACTTCAATATCCATTTGTTTAAGTTTCTCAATTAATTCTTTACTTCCCATATTTAAAGTTTTAGCTAATTCGTGTACCCTTGTTTTTGACAAAAATAACACCTCCAAAATCTATTATACCAATAATATAAATTTATACTATCTCAAATTTAGCTTTTCTTAATAAACAGTTAATGTTTATTTAATTCACTTAGAACGTATCTGAAAACTCTTGCCCATTATCAAAAATACACAAAATCTTATTTTTTGAAAGATTATTTTTACTCTCTCAAAATCCAAATATCCAAAAAATACGCAAAAACGATTCAGTTTCGTTTCATCTTTTATAATTTTTGTGAATATTTTAGTTTTCAGATACGCTCTAAATATTCTTTTAATTTAACGGCAAAATTCTCATCGCATATGCCCAAAACAGCTCTGCAATCTTTTCCTATGCATTTCCCCAATTCTTCCATTGTAGAAAATTCAAAAACACTTACATTATAATAAAATGATTTATTATTAAACTTTGTTTTTGTATTTTCAGATGCGTCAGACGCGACAACAATTAATTTGGCAGAAGAGTTTTTCAGGGCTTTTTCACAGGATAATTCACCAGACGCAAGTTTTCCGGCTCGCTGACACAAAGATAGTATAGACAAAATTTTTTTATTTAACATTTTTTTCCAACTCTCTTTTCAAAGCCTCATAAATTTCCAAAGGTACAGAAGATTTAAAAGACCTTTCAAATCCTCTATTTTTGCGTGCCTTTTCAATACATTCAGTATCTGGACAAACATAAGCTCCTCTCCCCTGTTTTTTGCCAGTAAAATCAAGAGAAAATTCCCCTTCATCATTTTTAACAACTCTTATAAGTTCTTTTTTATTTTTCATTTCTTGGCAGCCAGTACATTTTCTTAGTGGAATTTTACGTTGTTTCATATAATTGTCACCTATTCCTCATTAAATTCCGTATCTTCATTTTCAGAATCCTCATCATTTGTTTCCTTAACAAAAATATCTTTATTAGAAAAATCCACAAAATTTGTAAGCTTTGCCTGCGACTCACTTTTAATATCTATTTTCCAACCAGTAAGCCTTGCGGCAAGACGAACATTTTGTCCTTCTTTTCCAATAGCGAGTGAAAGTTGATTATCAGGAACAACAACTTTAGCATTTTGCTCATTATCATTTTTACTTATTTCAACAGCAATTACCTCCGATGGGTTAAGAGCTTCCGAAATAAATTTTTTAGGATTCTCACTCCAATTGATAATATCAATTTTTTCACCTTTAAGCTCATTGACAATTACATTTACTCTTGAACCGTTAGGTCCAACGCAAGAACCAACAGCGTCAACATTTGGATTTTTTGAGTAAACTGCCATTTTAGTTCTTGAACCAGCTTCTCTTGAAATATTTTTGATTTCCACAATTCCGTCAAAAATTTCCGGAACTTCAAGCTCAAAAAGCCTTTTAACAAGTTCATAATGAGTTCTGCTCACAGTAACCTGCGGTCCTTTTGTTGTTTGTTTAACTTCAAGTATGTAAACTTTAATTCTATCGTTAAACTTATATTCTTCTGTAGAAATCTGTTCATTAAATGGCAAAACAGCATCAATCTTACCTAAAGAAACAATAACATTTCTCTTTCCCTCAACTCTTTGAACAATACCTGTGTCAATTTCTCTCTCTTTTGTAATATACTCATTAAAAAGTTTTTCTCTTTCTGCTTCCCTAAACTTCTGAACTACTACTTGTTTTGCTGTTTGTGCTGAAATTCTGCCAAAATTCCTTGGAGTAATCTCAATATCGACAATATCGCCATAGTCATACGCTGGATTAATTTCTCTGGCTTCTTCCAATGAAATTTCCAGAAAAGCATCATATACGTCCTCGACAATTTCTTTTTGAGCATAAACCTTTACATCACCTGTTTCTCTGTTAATATCAACTTTAATATTCTGTGAAGTTCCAAAATTCTTTTTGCAGGCAGTAACTAAAGAAGTTTCAATAGCTTCAAAAATAATCTCCTTGTTGATTCCTTTTTCTTTCTCAATAATATTCAAAGCCTCAATAAGCTCTGTACTATCCATTTTATAATACCTCCAAAAAAATATAAATCAAATTAAAACTCAACTGAAAGTCTGCACGAAGCAACATCTTTTTTATCAAAGGAAATTTCCTGACCGTTTTCTTGAATAACAATTTTATCGTCAATAAGACCGACAAGATTACCCTTCAGCTGTTTAATTTTATTAATAGGCTTATATAGCTTGATGTCTACAAGTCTACCCTTATATTTTGTATATTCAAAATCCTTTTTAAGAACTCTATCTATTCCTGGCGAACTTACTTCAAGAATATAAGCCTGTTCAATAAAATCTTCTATTTCAAGTTCCGCCTCTAAAGCGCGACTTATAAACTCACAGTCATCAATGGATATACCGCCTTTTTTATCGGCATAAACTCTTAAATACTTGTTTGGGCCCTCTTTAACAAATTCAATCTCAACAAGTTCATATCCGTTGTCATTGATTATAGGCATAAGCTTTTCCTCAACTTTAGCCAAAATATCTCTGACCTGCATCAAATCAACTCCTTTCAGTAATTTAGAGCAGAAATTAGATTTTCAACCTTTTTCCACCTTCGTACATAAAAAATCAAGAGTGGGTATCCCCACTCTTTTCCACAACGTTACATTCATTTAAATTAATTATACCACTAAGTACATATTAATGCAATAGTTTATTTTGTACTAAACTTAAGCGTAACTTCAGTAAATAAATAGCAAATATAATAAAAATATTATTAAAAACAAAAAATCAAAAGTGACTAATTGCACAAACTCAAAACGTATTTGACGCAATTTATATATACTTTTTACTATTATAAACTATTTGTGTATATATTATTCAATATTCGTCATCAATAATACAATCTTTATTGTTAAGTTTATAAGACAATGTCATCATACTGTCAGTAAGATGAATATTCTCCACAACAACATTAGGTGGAGTTTTAAGGTCAACGTGTGAAAAATTCCAAATTCCCTTTATTCCACAGTCAATAATAATCTTAGAAACTTTAACAGCATTATTTTTAGGAAGCGTTAAAACAACAATATCGACATTATGAGTTTTAAGAAAATCTTCAAGAGTATCAATATCATAAATTTCTATTCCGCGAATTGTCATACCAATAAGTCTTGGATTAACATCAAACATAGCAATAAAATTAAAACCCCTTTTTTGGAAATTTATATAATTTACAAGTGCCTGACCAATATTTCCCGCACCAATAATAACAAGATTATATTGCTTATTAATTCCAAGTATTTTTTTTATCTCATCATAAAGTAGCTCAACATTATAACCGTACCCCTGTTGTCCGAAACATCCAAAGTTATTTAAGTCCTGCCTTATTTGAGAGGCAGTGACATTCATTCTTTTACTTAAATCCTTTGAGGAAATCCTTGTAATGCCATTATCAAGCAAATCACCTAAATATCTATAGTATCTTGGCAATCTCTTAATAACAGCCAGTGAAATCTTTTTGTCCATTTTGTAACCATTCCTTAGCATAAAATTAAAAAAACACCGTTTAAATTAATAAAACTTAATATAACGTGAGTTTGGTGAAAATTTATAACTAATGGAACCTTTTTCTATCGCAAAGGCTGGTCGCAAAGCT
>CAOJPS010000105.1 GCA_948441255.1 uncultured Eubacteriaceae bacterium
CAAAGCAAATTAAAAAAAGCGACACGAAAACGCCCAAAATTTGAAATATAAGCAAAAAATCATACAAAAGCACTCACCTCTAAAAACGTATTGCAAAATAAATACTATAAGCAGTTTTCATTTTCTCTCGCATCAAACACATTTTGAATTTTTTTAAGTAAATTTTCAGGATTAAAAGGTTTAACAATATAGTCGCTAAGTCCAGCCTTAAAACATTCCACAACCATTTTTTTATCAGATATTGCCGTAAGATACACAACAGGTATTGTATCCTCGCCATACTTCTCTTTAATTTTTTTCATAGTTTCAAGACCATTCATTACAGGCATATTAATATCCATTAATATAAGATCAGGAAGTTCATTAATATTTCTTCCCAAAAACTCAATAGCTTGTTTTCCGGAGGTGACAATTGAAACCTTGTAATATTTCTCAAGTATCAATTTAACGGTTTTAAGATTTACAGTAATATCATCAACAATTAATATATGCTTCATAATTATATCCTTTCCTAAATTCATTAAAGAAATTTTTCTTAAATTTTATTATACTATATAATTAATAATTTTTCCATAGCTTATTGAAATAAATCTGACCTCTAAAAAAATATCTATCTTGACCATTTAAAAGATATCAATAAGGTTTTATAATTTACAGCAAAACAATAAAATTTTTCTAATTATAGTCAAATCACTTGAAGGAGAAGATACTATGACAAAAGAAATTATTGAAAGATATAACATTAACAAAAATCTTGCTCAAATGTTAAAAAGAGGCGTAATTATGGATGTAACAACAGCACAGGAAGCGAAAATAGCCGAAGAAGCAGGAGCCGTTGCCGTAATGGCGCTTGAGAGAGTACCCTCTGACATAAGAAGAGAAGGCGGAGTAGCAAGAATGAGCGACCCTAAAATAATTAAAGAAATACAAAAAGCAGTTTCAATTCCTGTAATGGCAAAAGTGAGAATAGGACATATAACCGAAGCTTTAGTTTTAGAAGCTTTGGGAATAGACTATATAGACGAAAGCGAGGTCTTAACTCCCGCCGACGATATGTATCACTTAAATAAATTCGATTATAAAGTACCTTTTGTATGCGGAGCAAGAAACATAGGCGAAGCTTTAAGACGAATCGGCGAGGGAGCGTCAATGATACGAACAAAAGGAGAAGCCGGGACAGGAAACATTGTTGAGGCTGTAAGACATATGAGGACAATGATGTCAGAAATAAGAAAACTCACAAATATGCCGAAAGAAGAACTTATGACTTTTGCCAAAGAAAACGGAGCTCCTTATGACCTTGTTCTATATGTTGCTGAAAACGGCAGACTTCCCGTTGTAAACTTTGCCGCGGGAGGAATAGCGACGCCAGCCGACGCCGCGCTTATGATGCGGCTTGGAAGCGAGGGAATTTTTGTCGGTTCTGGAATATTCAAATCGTCAAATCCCGAATTAATGGCAAAAGCAATTGTAAAAGCAACCGCTTTCTATAATGACCCAAAAGTTCTTGCCGAAGTAAGCGAAGGACTAGGAAACGCTATGAAAGGAATAGAACTTAAAGACATACCCATCGAAGAACGTCTTGCGTCAAGAGGCTGGTAAGACATAAAAGAAAGGTGATAAAATGAATAAAAAATTAAAAATCGGTGTACTTTCTTTTCAAGGTTCTGTAGAAGAACATATAAAAATTTTAAATTCATTTGATGACATTGAACCAATAGAAGTAAAAACACTAAAATCACTAAACGAATCCGACGGAATAATTCTTCCTGGAGGCGAAAGCACCACTATATCAAAACTTTTAAAAATATTCAATCTAGAAGAGCCACTTAAAAAACGCATAGAGAATGGAATGCCTGTATGGGGTACTTGTGCTGGACTAATTCTTCTTGCCAAAAACATAGAAAAAGAATCCCCTCATTTAGGGGTAATGGATATCTTTGTAAAAAGAAACGCCTACGGCACACAAATCAATAGCTTTGTAATAAACAGTAATATTGACGAAATATCAAAAGAAAAAATACCTCTTGTTTTTATAAGGGCTCCTTGGATTGAGCGTATAGAAAAAGATGTAAAAAAACTTTTAAAAATAGACAATCATATTGTAGCGGCAAGGCAAAAAAATATGCTGGCAACCTCTTTCCATCCAGAACTTACAAAAAACAATGAATTTCATAAATATTTTATAAATATGGTAAAAGAAAGCAAGGGAAATATCAACGCAAATATACTTGAAGTTTTAGAAATTTGACAAATCACCGTACAAATGGAACATTTTTATCAAAAAAACATTTCCGATAAAAATGTTCCATATATAGTGAAAGAACTTGAATAACGGTAAAAAAATATTTTACTTCTTTTTAAGTTCTTTCACTATAAAATCACTGTCAAATAAGCGACCTGAAGGAATTATATAAATCCAATGTTCCATACCCCCATATATTATTGGGATAAACCCCTTCTTGAACCCTATCAGTACCTCTTATAAAATATGAGGCGGCATTAGGGGTATTTATAAAATAATCATTTCCTCTAATATACCCCCACTCCAAAAGCAGTGCTGACGCTCCCGTTGTTATAGCGGCGGCAACACTTGTTCCTGACATAATATCAGAACCACTTACTGAAATCCCCGATATATTTTCAGCAGGCGCTACAAAAATAGGATTTAAAATTCCCAGCGTATTAGGCCCTCTGCTTGAATCAGAATATATGCTGTTTGTTATGTGATTATAACCTCCCACAGAAATTACACTTCTGCCAGTAGCAGGCACAACCGTTGTATACGTTGGGTCTGAAGATAAAAAGTAAGTATCGTTTCCTAAAAATCCCTTTATAGGCAGCCACATATGAACTATTCCATTTACAATAACATCACTATATAAAATTAAATTCCATATGCCTTCTATTGGTTTTAAAAATTTTATTATTATCTGCTGACCAATGCCTTGAAACTGAGAAGACGGATATTCTATTATAACAGTAGTTCCCTCAAGGGCAAGAGATATTTCACGTCTTGAGTTCAATATAGGCTGAATTTTATTTATTTCCGAACCAAGAGGTGACCGAAGTCCAACAGATACCTTGTCAGGCAAATACGTCCAGATATTCAGCATAAATCCCTGCTCTCCTGGTCCAACCCGAAATTCTATATCTTTTGATGGAACATCATCATAAAGTGTCGCCATAGTGTGATGATTTGCTGTAGCTTCATTTCCGCACGCCTCACACACCACAAAAGAATCCTTCAACGCTATACTTGTCAAATAATCCTCAAGAATTGACAATCCATTATGAGAACCTTCATTTGTTCCCAATCCTATACATATGGCTACAGGTTTGTCAACCTTTTCAGCAATTGACTTCACATAATTCACACCTTGCATCAAATCGGCTGAAGAATAAGCCGGAGCATCTGTATATACAGCCTTCAATTCTCTTAAATATGGTTTTGCCGGTTTCAGCTTTACAACGACCAATTCAGCATCGGGAGCCGCGCCTCTAAAATTTTTTTGAGGAAGTATACGTCCAGCGCTCACTGAAGCAAGAAAAGTACCATGCCCTATCTCATCATTTACTGGAACCATATCATAAGGATTTTCAGAGGCAAGCGCCTCATTTATCTGCTCATTTGTAAATTCTGTTCCAAAGCATAGTTCATCTGTCGCGTTGCCTTCTATTGTCTGGTCCCATATACTGTATATTTTTGAAGTTCCATCCTCATATACAAATGCCTCGTTTGTATAGTCTATACCTGTATCTATAATTCCCACCAAAATCCCCTGCCCTGTAAGATTTAAACTATTCGGCGTCTGAAGATTCAATATTCCCGAAGCGTCTAAAGCGCTCGTATCCATCAGCCCCATAAGAAACGGCTCACTTACATAAACACTTATAGGTCCATCGGAATAATTTGAAATATCATTTTTATTTATATACACTATAGCATATCCTGTGTCAAAATATTTACAGTAAAGTATTTTGGGGTCATTCTTTATATATTCTCTTGTAAAATTATTCAATCTCACAACAAATTCAATATAATCGTTTGTATAAATTAATTTTTCAATTTCCGCCGGAGTCATTCCCATATCAGACTGCATAGCGGAAACAATATATGGAAGTCTGAGATTATTAAATGTATCAGCAAGACATAACGCTCCAAACCCCCATTCTCTGTTAGGATAACTTAAATTCTCCATTCTCCTTGCTCCAAGACGAAGATATGCTTTTATTTTTTCTCCATACATAAAAGGGTCGTTGCCTTTAACTATTCCCCACTCCATTAAAATGGCACAAGAACCCGTCACAAAAGGCGTCGCTATACTTGTTCCTGTTTGCGGAGAATACCCGTTGGAAGTATTTGCCGTTGTAATCTCATAAGCCGGAGCGACTATGTCAGGCTTAATCATTTCATACTTTCTTGTAAATCCCCTTCCAGAGAAATCAGAAATCGAGTTTACAAGAGAATTGTATCCTCCTACAGTTATTACGTTTTTAGCCGTTGATGGAATAGTCAAGGTGGTATCAATTGTAGGATTTAAAAACCTTGTATTTCTTGTCGCTATTTCCGTAACAGGAAGCCATATATTATAATTTCCCATAACAACGTTATATCCAAACACACGCAGCCTCCATATGCCGGCGGTAACAGTATCGGCGTTTGCGATAATCTCAAAAAACACTTGCTGGTCAATATTATATGGAGTAGGAATACCTATATTTGTAAAAACAGAGGAAGTTGTAAAATCAAACCGAACATTTTGAGCATTATATCTTATCACTCCTGTAGATTCTCCGTTAGGAGAAATCAATTCAAAATTAAATTTATCAGTATACCCTTTCCAAAGAGTTATAAAAAGCGATTTTAATCCTCCCGCCACAAGTATCTCAATTTCGTGAACTTCATTCTGCCCAATCACATTAGCATAATGATGTCCTGTAGAACCCTCGTTTCCACTAGCCACACAAAAAGCGCATTTCCATATATTAGACATATCGTCTATATATGTTTCAAAAAGGGAATCTCCGCTATGAGAACCGTTATTTGTTCCAAAACTCAAATTAATAGAAACCGGCATATCAAGTTCAATAGCTTTATCAAGTATATATTTTATCGCTCTCATTATTTCCGTATTTCTAGCAAAAGATTCCCTGCCCTTTTCCCCTAGTTTCACAACAATTAAAGAGCTTTCAGAAGCTACCCCCTTATATATTCCTCCGCTTCTTCTTCCATTGCCAGCAGCTATTCCCGCTATTGCCGTACCATGTCCAATAAAATCCGTTTCCGGAACAATTTCAAGAGGATTATTTGACAAAAGCGCTGTGTTTATATCATCATATGTATACTCTGAACCGCTGTAAAACCCATTTGGAGGGTCTTTGCTGTTATCGGTCTGGTCCCACATATATAATATCCTCGTTGTTCCGTCAATATTTATAAAATCAAGATGAGTATAATCAATACCTGAATCTATTATTCCTACTATTACATTTTTTCCTGTAAGAGGGTTTGAACCGCTTTGAGTTATTTGAGGAATACAAGAACTTCTCAAAGCGTCGTTAAGCATAAGCTCCAGCAATTTTGGCTTTTCTATATACTCAATCTGCCGATAATTTAGAAGAAGATTTATTTTTTCTTCCGACAATGTTATTATAGCATAACTTGAAGAAAGAATTTCAACCTGTACATCAAGTTCTTTTTCTATAATCTCAAGACTGCCGTTATATTTAACTATCACTTCCCACAAATTATCCGAAAAATCATATCCTGCGTTCAAAGTGCTTTTTTCCAGTTCACTTTTGTTTAAATTAAAAGCTATATTAAGCATATCGTCCGATTTTTCAAAGTTTAATATAATAAACACCCCTTTATTTAAAACTTATAGCAATTCCAGAATAAGTAGAGGATATAGTAATTTTTTTATTTTTTATAATATAAGGAAATACCGACAAATTAAAAAATTATTTTTAACGTGAGTTCGACGAGAAATTACGATAAAACTCAGCGAAACGTAGTTTCGCACAAAAGTTTTTGTCAAACTTTTTTTAATATGTGCCGCAAAGAAGTGCGGACGGCGTAAGCCGGCTTTTGGCAAAGCCAAAAGCACTGACTATGTTTGCGGAGTCCCCGGCAGAGCCTCAAGGTTTTAACGCGTGGGGAGCATTTTTGGAGGTTTGGAATCCTTTTTATCGGGAAAGCGTTCCCGTTTCGATAGAAAAAGGTTCCAATAATTATAAAATTTCATCGAACTCACGTTATTTTTAATATCATTTGTTTGGTGTTTCCTTAAAAAATTATTTTTATTATCCTTTGTGCGGTGTTTCCCTAAAGAAATCTATTGACTATACAGCTCGTTCCGAAAAAAGTTCAATAGTTTTTTTTCGATTCTTGAAACCTGTACCTGAGAAAGACCAACTCTTTTAGCCACATCCATCTGTGTTTTATCCTCAAAATATCTAAGTCTTATTATTTCTTTTTCTCTGTCAGGAAGGTTTTCTATAATTTGTTTAAGTAAAATATTGTCTATTATTTTATCATCATAACTTTCTTTAGAATCTATCTTATCAATCAAAAGAACGTCTGTTCCATCGTTTTGATATACACTGCTGTATATAGACTCAACCTCTCTGCTTGAGTCAAGGGCAACAACAATCTCATCGGCTGTAGTGTTCAATTGTTCGGCAATAAAATTAACAGATGGACACACACCTGTTTTTTTTGTTATGGATTCCTCAAGCTGTTTAACCTTTATAGCAAGCTCTTTTAATGGGCGTGGCACTTTAATAGGCCCATCATCACGTAAAAAACGTTTTATTTCACCCATTATCATTGGGACTGCGTAAGTTGAAAATTTAACGTTAAATGAAAAATCGAATTTGTCAATACATTTTATCAAACCTATCGAGCCAATCTGAAACAAATCCTCCGCTTCATATCCTCTGCCCGAAAATCGTTTTACAATGCTCCATACAAGACCCGAATTTTCCTCAACAAGCTGTTTTTTCGCATCTTCATTTCCCTGCTGGGCAAGTTTTATAAGTTCATTTGTATCATACATTCTAACGCCGTTTTGTCTAGCCAGCGGAATTTCCGCCAGTTATTTTTTTAGTCATTTCAATTATTGTTCCCTCGCCAGCTGATGAAGACACTTTTATCTCGTCCATAAATGATTCCATAACCGTAAACCCAAGTCCCGAACGTCCCAGATTCGGTTTTGAAGTATATAACGGCGACATCGCTTGTTCTATGTTTTCTATTCCTTTCCCCTTATCCTCTATTTTTATGTATACAGTATTTTGTTTTATTCCGCATTTCAAAAAAATTTCCCCAAAGCTTTCCTCATATCCATGAATTACAGCGTTTGTAACAGCTTCCGATACAGCTGTTTTTATATCGTTCAGCTCATCAAGAGTAGGATTAAGCGGAGTAATAAAAAGCGAAACGCTTGTTCTCGCAAACGCCTCATTTTCAGGAAGACTTTTAAATTTCATTTCCATTTCATTATCATAACTCATTATCTTACTGCCCCCTTACCGAAAAATCTTTCAAGGCGCTTTCTATATTCTCATAACATTTTATTATTTTAAAAAGTCCAGACAAATCAAAAATTTTTCTTAACTCCTTACTTATTGAAACAGCGCCTATAACCCCTCCATTAGAAATCACATTTTTATATCTTCCCATTATAACGCCTATCCCAGAACTATCCATAAATGTTACTCCGCTAAAATCAAAAACAATATTTTTGCTTTTCGCCTGTTTATACTCCCTGTCAGTTTTATTTTTTAGCTCATTTGAGGAATAATGGTCAATTTCACCGTTTACTTTCACAATTAACGTCCTGCCTCTAGATTCACATAATATATTCATTTGTAACGTCCCCTTTTTCTTATAATCGGTGTTTCTATATAAATAATACATTTTCAAAAAAAACAATTCAATAGATTTCGCTTACAAAATTAGAACAAACATTTGCATAATACTTTACATTTCCGAAATTTGTGTTATAATATAACTGTAAATAACAAAATAATTCAAAACAAGACTTTTCATCATATTATTGGGAGTGATTTTTTATGGAAAAACTTACACAAAGACAGCAAATTATTTTTGATTTTATTAAAAGCGAGATAAAGACAAAAGGAATCCCTCCATCAATAAGAGAAATAGGAGAAGTGGCAGGTCTTTCCTCAACATCTTCCGTTCACCTTAATTTGCAGAATCTTGAAAAAAAGGGATATATATCCCGTTCAAAAGCAAAAACCCGTCATATAGAAATTTTGGAAACAAACTTTTACACTCCTGAAAGAGAAGTCGCTCAAATACCTATTATAGGAGAGGTTACGGCAGGAGAACCTATTCTTGCCGAAGAAAATATCGAAGGTTATTTTCCCATTCCTATAAGCTATTTAAAAAATAATGAAACATTTATATTAAAAATAAAAGGCGATAGTATGATAGGAGCTGGTATTTTCAACAAAGACCTTGTTGTTATAAACAAACAATCATTTGCGGAAAACGGAGATATAGTTATAGCGTTAATAGAAGACACAGCAACTTGCAAAAGATTTTTTATTGACGATGGTAAAGTAAGGCTTCAGCCTGAAAACGACGCGTATGAACCTATAATTTTAAACGATGTTTCCATATTAGGAAAGGTCATAGGACTGTTCAGGAGTTTTTAATTATGCATAATTATATAAATTTTCTTTTAAAAAAATCAGATATAAATAAAAATGAGTTTCATTCATACAATCCTAAAAGACAAAAGAAATCAAAGAATTTTGAATATAAAAAAATATTTGAGCCAACTGCTTGTAACTATGTTATTTTTGATTTTGAAACAACTGGACTAAGCCCCGAAAATGATAAAATTATAGAAATCGGAGCGCTAAAAGTAATCGAAGATAAAGTCATATCTAGTTTTAATGAGTTAATCGACCCCGAAAGACCAATTCCTCCATATATATCCGAAAAAATAAATATAACAAATGAAATGGTTTTCGGAAAAAGAAAAATAGAAAAAGTTCTTCCCGAATTTATAGAATTTATAGAAGATTTGCCTCTTATTGCTCACAACGCTAAATTTGATATGAGCTTTTTACTGCAAAACATTGAAAAAATGAACCTTAAATGTAATAATCCAGCTATTGATACTCTTTATTTAAGCAGAAAATATTTAAATCTCGAAAAAAACAGTCTGTCATACATTACAAATCATTTTGGAATAAATCACGATAACGCTCATAGAGCATTTGCTGACGTTTCAGCACTTCTTGAGGTATATAAAATAATAAAAAAGACATACGCCGAAAAAAACAAAAACTCATAAGGAACTAGTCCCCTGCGGAATATGGACTTTAAGTTAAGAAAACACCGCGTAATTCAAAAAATAAAAATAATTTTTTAAAAAAATTGAAGTGATAGTGTTATTTT
>CAOJPS010000106.1 GCA_948441255.1 uncultured Eubacteriaceae bacterium
GGGAGGTAAGAAGATAGGAGGGGGAAATATAAGGAGGGGAGGTAAGAAGATAGGATGGGGAAGTAAGAGGAGGGGGAAATATATTGAGAGGTATATGGTGTGGAAAAAAGTTTGAATTGAAACAAATTGTATTGATTGTACAATACAATTTATGTTCACAGGGGAGAGAGATGAATTGATAGTTATTTTTAAAAATGCCATAAAATAGGGAGGTTTAATATTTTTTGATTTTGGGTAAATATTACTTGACTTATGGTTGAAACTGCTATATAATTAAATCAGTAAAACGTTGAAAGAAATAATTGGGCGTTTAAACGCCAGAGATTATTTCTTGGCGTTATTAATGTTATGTCGGCTGTTTTTTGGTGAAAAATAACGTAAAAAGTCTTTTTATAAAAAAATTAAAATTTTTTTGAAAAAGGGGTTAAGTTATTTTCTACGAACACCGATATAATTATTATAAAACTGAAATGACGGAAGTTTTAACGGATTAAGACTGCTGTTGTTTCCGAATGTGAAAGGGGGACGGCAATATGGAAGACAATAATATGCCGGATAATTCTTCTAAAAAATCGAGTAAAAAAGGCGTTATCATAATTTCGATTGTTGCCTTTGTTATTATCGCTATTTTAGGTGTGATTATATGGTATCTTATTATTGGCGCCGAAGAGCCTGAAGAAAAAGGCGGAAGAGGTATTTTGGTTACGCCGGAAAACGTCGACGAGATTATGGAACAGCAGGAAGCGGAAAGAGAGGTTAAGCCTGAAGATTATTATACTACTAATATGAATTCAAGCTGGAATTTTAAATCCTCTACTGAACCTTCTGAAAACGCTTACGTTAAAAATGACGAGGATAATCCTTACGCTGTTTATTTTGACGTGGTTCTCACTAACGAGAATATGTCGGAAGAAGGCAGGCTGGTGTACACATCTCCTTACATTGGAGTGGGCGAGGAGCTTACTAATTTTGCTCTTGATGAAGAACTCGCGCCGGGAGATTATAACGCTATTTTGACATATCATATTGTGGACGAAAACGACGATTATCGTGACCTGAACAGAGAGGTTGCCGTTTCTATTACGCTTCACATTCAAGGTTAATTTATTTATTATTTATTATATTTTTAAGGAGGAAGATATTATGAAGAGAAAGATTTTCGCATTTTGCATTGCTACAGCAATGACATTGTCTTCATTTTCAACAGCTTTCGCAGCTGATATTGAAATTGATTATGAGGACGAAAACGGCAGTGAAGTTACAAGCATAGGTACAGAAATAGGCGGTGGAAGTGACGTTCCTTCTGTTACTATGCCAGATAGAGATATTACTAAAGTTACTCTTCCAGCAAAGGCTCCTAACTTTGTTATGGACCCTACAGGCGTTTACGCAGCTACTCAGGCTGTAGCTAACGGAACTAAAGATTCAGCAGCTACAAAAGATGGTGCTACAGCTGGTGCTGGTGACGGTGTTTACTTCAGCGACCTTACTGATGCTGAAATGGCTACAGCTGACCCAGACCCAGATTTGTTTGACAAATATATGGAAAATAAAAAGGGCGGAGTTTACGTTGACGAAGGTAACTATATGCAGGTTACTAACAAAGGCGCAAATGACATTCTTGTAGATGTATCTTTCATTGCCGCTTCTGAAGGAGATGTAACTCCTACATTCTCTGACGCTAAAGCTGACGTTACAGACGCTACTAAGACAGGCGATAACAAAATCTGGCTTGGAATTACACCTAACGGCACAATTGCAAGCGGAACAGATGAGTCAACAACAACTGCTACTTCTAAAGTGCTTGTTAGACCTAGATTAGTTAAACAGTATAAAAAAGCGGCAGGCGACCCTAGTGAGAATACCGGAACAACTTATGCAGGTGAAGATTATAATGGTGCTGTTGAATTTGCTAAACACACTACAGCCGCAATAGCTTTGAATGACCAAGGAAAAATTATGAAACTTGCTTTGCCTGGAGATAACAGCTACGCATTTACATACAAAACAGAAAACGGTAAAAAAGTAGTTGATAAATTTTTGCCTGGTAAAAAGACAGTAACAGTTGGCAGTGACAAAATGGCAGCTAATAGTATAAATCCAAGTGCACAGGGATTCCTTTTGGAAGGCGCTATTGACCCTTCTGCTGATTGGTCTTCTTACAGTGCGGCAACAAACCCAAGCAAAGTTACTTATAAAGTTATCTTTAATGTTAAGAAAGCTAAAATTGATACAACAAAAGACGCTAGCGCAGCTGACGCTGATCACGCTAAAATAGCTGTTTATGGCGCTGACGGAAAAACAGTAGAATCATATATTGCCGCATATGACGCAATAGCAGGTCTTGCCGGTGATACTGCTAAGGACGGAGCTACCGCTCCTGGTATATATGCTCCTGCAGCAGCCGCTATATCAGCAGGCGCTATGGCAGCCGCTGATACAGAAGTGGTTCTTACATTTACAGGAAGTACACTTGGAAAAGAAACATTGAAAACTGACAGTATGAAACTCAGCACAACTGACGATGAAGCCGGAGCTACTCAGATTGCAAGCGGAAGAACTTGGAGCGACGGAACAGACGGTAAGATTGATGCCGCTACAGGAAAGATTACTGTTAAGAAAGCTGGTTTGACAAGAGCAGGTATTACTCCAACAGCTGGTACTTCTATCTATGTATGGGTTAATATGAGCAACGGAAAATCTATTAAAGGTACAATAACTGTATCATAATTGCTGAAGCTCAATGTAATTTGCGATTTGTAAGATTTTAATTATATTTTTAATGGTGCAGGTTAGTTATTATAATCTGCACCATTTTTTCAAAGTATATATTTTTTACGAAAGGAGGTTATTAAATTGAAAAACAAGCTATTACAAAGGATTATTAGCGGGTGTTTGTCTTTTGTTGCCGCTATGTCTTTGAGCGTTATGCCTATTTTTAGTGAAGACGCTGAAGAAGCGGTGAAAGTATATGAAGAAAAGAAAGCGGAAAAGGCGGTTGAAACACCAGACGGCGTTTTGAAGGTTTCTTTTCCTTATGATATTTCTTTCTCAATCTATTTTAATGAAGAAAAAACGGATAGTTTGGTTATATCACCTGATTTTAAAATAATTAATCACAGCAAAGAAGACGCTGTTGTTGTGATGAATTCTATTTATTGTACTTTTGACAATGAGGAAGATTTTGAAGTTTCGTTGGTTCCTATTACCCGTGAAATTATGGAAGAAAGCGATAAAAAACTTTTGTATATGCAGATGTTGTGTGACGATAATGCCTCCAAACAGGAAATTGTTATAACAGACGAGCCTTCGGAAGAAATTGTGTTTTTGCTGGATGAAGATAACAGAGAAGCTGTTTTTAGTTTCCTTGGTTCGGTGAATCCAAACTCGGCAAAGCCGTGGGAAAAAAATGATATTAGAGTTAAAGCTAATTTTTCTGTCTATACTGTAGACGAGTATGAAAAAATACTTGAGGAAAGAGCCAAAAAGGCTCTTGAGGAAGAAACAATGAGCGAGGAGGAAACCGAAAGCGAAAGTGAATCGGAAGAAACCTCGGAGGAAACAACTGAAGAAACTACGGAAGAAGCTGAAACTGAGGAAAGTTCGGAGCAAGCTTCTGAGAATTTGAAAAATTTGGGCGGCGGAGGTTTTGCTGAAGTTTTGGAAAGTGAAAGCGAAACGGAAAGCGAAAGCTTTGGCAATCAGATTATTTATGACGGAAGTTCTTTTGGTGATGATTTGAGCGGTGACGGCACAGAGAGCGGAAGTTTGAATGGTCCTATCAAAGGCTCGGATTTTGTTTCTTCGGGCGGCGGTGTTGATGTTTCGGAGGAAGAAAGTTTTGAGGAAAATTCGGAAGAAACTACTTTGAGCGCTGATGGACAGCTTGGCGGCGGAGGCGCTTTGGGAAACAATAATAGTGTTATGAAATCTACAGAGGAAAGCACCGAAGAATTTACTGAAGAAAGTACAGAAGAATCTACAGAGGAAAGTACAGAAGAATCCAGCGAGGAAAGCACTGAAGAAAGTACAGAAGAATCCAGCGAGGAAAGCACCGAAGAAAGTACAGAAGAATCCAGCGAGGAAAGCACTGAAGAAGGTATGGAAGACGACGACAGCGCTTTTGAACAGACAAGCGGCGGCGCTGATGTAAGCGAGGCTATGACAGAGATGGAGGCTATTTTTGAGAAAAAGTCTGAAATCTATAAGGGAAATTTGGATACCGACGAGCCTGATGATTTGAAAGATAAGACTGCCGACGCTGACGAGTTTTTGGGAAAGCCTAAAGAAAATGAGGATTTGCCTGAAAATGAGTCCGCTGAAGATGAAAACGATGATTCTGACGATGATAATTTCGTTGAAGAAGATGTTATTGATGACAGTGCTGCTGAAGAAGATGTTATTGATGATAGTGTTGTTGAAGAAGATGTTATAGACAACAGTATTGTTGAAGAAGATGTTATAGACGACAGTATTGTTGAAGAAGATGTTATAGACGACAGTTTTTTGGAAGAAGATTCTTCTGATGAGGACTCTGAAGACGAAATTTAAAAATTTCCATATTAAGGGGATTTTGATGAAAAAAGGTTGTTTTGAAAGTTTTTAAAACGACCTTTTTTTATTTTTAAGGAAACACCGAACAAAAGGAAATAAAAATAATTTTACAAAAAAAGTTTCATTTTCGTGTCATTTTTTCCTTGAAAAAATAACACTTTCATTCAAATTTTTTTGCCGCTATCGCTAAAATTATTTTTATTTTTGAATTTGTCAGTATTTCCTTAGAATATTATTTTTTTATCCCGCAATAATATCTATAAGAACCTTAAAAATTTTGAATTTGTTGATTTAAAATCGTGGGACGCTGTCCCACACCCTGTAAGCGGGTCAGTGTTTTTTGTTTTGAAAAAATTGGTTTGCGATGACAGCTTTGTCACGTTTTTTTAAACAGCGAAACGTAGTTTCGCATAAAAGTTCTTTGCTTCTTTCTTTTAAGAAAGAAGTCGGGTTTGGGCTGAAAGCCCAAGGTTTTAAGGTTTTAAGGTTTTAAGGTTTTTAAGGTTTTAAGACGATGTTTTTAATTTGAACGCGGGAGGTTTTTTAATTGAAAGTTTTTGTTTGTATTTGTGCCGCTTTGCTTTTAGCTTGCTCTCTTGTAGCTTGCGGAAATGGAGATTCAGTGGCTAATGATATAAATGGTTTGTTTGATGATTTTATGCCGGATGGTATGGAAATGACTACTGATGATTTTTATGGATATGATGGAATAGGTAATGGAAATCCTTATGGTATGTATGGAAATTATGGCGGTAATAGCAGTGAATATGAGTATAATAATAATTATAATAATGTGTATGGAACGGCGCCAGGGGATTTTAACAGAGCAGGATATAATAACAGTGGTATAGGTAATATGGATTTTGATATTACTCCGTCTGATTTCGCTTCGGAAAAAGATACACAAAGTTAAGACCGTGGGACGCTGTCCCATATATGCTAAAAGATTAAGACCGTGGGACGCTGTCCCACACCCTGCAAGGGACCAGTCCCTTGACCCATAACGCAAAGCTATCGCTTTGCTGAAAAAATAGCGGCGGCGGTTTCGCCGCTGTTTTTTTACAGCGAAACGAAGTTTCGCATAAAAGTTTTTGTCAAACTTTTTTTAAAAAGTTTGTGGGTTTGGGCAAAGCCCAAGGTTTTAAGGTTTTAATTTTATGAAATGTGGGTATGGATTTTTTTAGATGAATGTGGTATTATATATACATAATGAATATTTGTTTTTTTACGTACGGAGGATTTTTATGAGGATTTTGAGAGGATTTTTGGCTTTTTTTGCCGTGGTTTCGCTTTTTGGCTGCGGAAGTGACGGCGAGAAGGTGAGAGAAGAAGGAAAATTGCAGGTTTATACGAGTTTTTATTGTGTGTATGATTTTGTTTCACAAATAGGCGGAGATAAAGTGCGGGTTTATAATATGCTTCCTAATGGCGCTGAACCTCATAATTGGGAACCTACACCCGGAGATATGCTGAAACTTGAAAACGCCGATTTTCTTTTTTATAACGGAAGAGGTATGGAGAGCTGGGTGGACAAGGTTATTGGTTCTGTTGAAAATAAAGATATTAAATATGTTGAACTTTCAAAAGGAATTGAGTTTTTAGATTCCAATGAAAACACTGACCCACATATATGGCTTGACCCAAAAAACGCTAAAAAAGAGGCGGAGACTATTAAAAACGCTTTGGTTATGGCAGATTCCGCAAATGAGGCGTATTATAATGAAAATTATAAGGTTTTCGCTGATAGGATTGATAAACTTGATATTGATTTTAAAAACGCTGTTTCGGAAACAAAAAATAAGACGATTGTAGTCGCTCACGAGGCTTATGGGTATTTGTGCGGAGCTTATGGACTTGAACAGCTTGGAATTGAGGGGCTTTCTGCGGAGTCGGAACCTTCTCCGGCAAAAATGGCGGAAATCTCTAAATTTGTAAAAAATAATGGTATTAAATTTATTTTCTTTGAGGAACTTCTTACTCCTAAAGCCGCTTCGGTTATTTCTGAAGAAACGGGAGCGGAACTTCTTGTTCTTAATCCTTTTGAGGGAATTACAGAACAAGAGGAAAAAGACAATGAGGATTATTTTTCTGTTATGTACAAAAATCTTGATAATATAAAAAAAGCGTTGCGTTGAGGTGGTTTTTATGGATATTTTGCAGGTGAAAGACGTTTCTTTTGATTATCCCGATAAGGCTATTATTAAAAATCTTAGTTTCAGCGTTAGAAAAGGGGATTTTCTTTGTATTGTGGGAACTAATGGAACGGGAAAAAGCACTCTTTTGAAATTGATTTTGAATTTGCTTAAACCTGATAAGGGCAGAATTTTAATTGACGGGGAAAACTCAAGACATTTTAAAAGTTTTAATAAGATTTCCTATGTTTCTCAAAAGGCTACGGATTTTAATTCTGATTTTCCCGCTACTGTTGAGGAAGTGGTTTCCGCTGGACTTTATCCCTCTTTTGGTTTTCTTAAATTTCCTAAAATCAGAGAACGCAAAAAAAAGGTGTTTAGAGCGTTGAAAACTGTCGGTATGCATAAGTCTTATAAAAAACTTATTGGAAAACTTTCGGGAGGTCAGCAGCAGAGGGTTTTTATAGCAAAGGCGCTTATTAATAATCCTCAGATTATTTTTCTTGACGAGCCTACTGTTGGCATAGATGTTAAGGCAGTGGATTCGATTTGCTGTCTTTTGGGTGAACTTAATAAGAAGTTTGGTATTACCATTATTATGGTTACTCACGATATTTCTTCTATTATTTATCACTCTAATAAGGTTTTGCAGCTTAGAGATGATGGCTCCGCAAGACTTGTTGATTCTGAAGATTTTAGTCAGGAAACTATTTTTACTCACGTTCATCATAAAAATTGTAAATATAGTGAAAGAACTTAAAAAGAAGTAAAAAAATTTATTTTACCGTTATTCAGGTTCTTTCACTATAGTTTGGAGATGCTGTTTTATGGATACTTTAATTGATATTTTTTCTCAGGGTTATATGCAGAGGGCTTTTGCTGTGGCTTTGCTGATTTCGATTATTACACCTCTTATTGGAAATGTTATTGTGCTTAAAAGACTTTCGTCTATTGGTGACGCTCTTTCTCACTCCAGTCTTGCCGGTGTCGCTATTGGGCTTTGTTTTGGATTTAATCCAATTATATCGGCTATTATTTTCTCTGTTATAGCCGCTGTTATTATTGAGTACATAAGAGGCGCTTTTCCTAATTACTCGGAAATGGCTACGGCTATTGTTTTATCTTTTGGAGTTGGTATGGCGGCTATTTTTTCGGGGTTTACGGGAAGCGCCTCTAATTTTGATAATTTCCTGTTTGGAAGTATTATCGCTACAAGTACATTTGATTTATATACTGTTTTGTTTTTGAGTGTTATTGTTATTTTGGTTATGGGGGTTTTGTTTAGAGAACTTTTTTACATAACTTTTGATGAGGAGGGCGCTAAACTTTCTGGAATTTATGTTAAGAGAATTAATTTGGCGTTTACGGTGGTTACAGCTGTTGTTGTTTCTATTGCCGCTAAAACAGTTGGTGCTCTTGTTATATCTTCGCTTATGATTATTCCTGTCGCGTGTGCTATGACTGTTTCTAAAAGTTATAAGTCAAATGTTGCGTTCTCGGTGTTTTTTGCTATGCTTTTTACTGTTTTGGGATTGATTATTTCAAGTCTTTATGATTTGAAACCTGGGGGAACTATTGTTCTTACGGGTATTGTGATTTTGATTTTGCTCCTTTTGATTAGAAAAAGAAGGTAGGGAGGTGTTTTTTTTGAATGGTCAGACAGAAAAGTTTCTTCAGCTGTATAAAAAGCTTGAGTTTGAGGGAAGAAGAATTTATTTTCCGGGAGCTAAGGAAAATGAGTCTATTATTGGGAGATTGTTTACAGTTCCTCAGCTTAAAAGATTTAAAGAAGATTTGGATTATTGCAGGATTGTGAGAAATTTTTTGACGCATAATCCTAAGGTGGGGGGAGTGTATCCTATTATTCCTTCTGTGGAGATGATTAGACTGCTTGAACACTGTGTTGAAATTATAACAAATCCGCCAAGGGCTATAGATTATGCTATACCTATTGACAGAATTTATACTACCGCTTTAGACGCTAAACTCTCGGAGGTGGTTAAAGTTATGAATTCTTTTACTTATACTCATATTCCTGTTATGGACGGTGAAAGGCTTATTGGAATTTTTAGTGAAAATACTGTTTTTACTTATATGTGCTATGAAAATATTATTACTATTGATGATGATACTGTTATAAGGCAATTTGAAAAATATTTGCCCCTTGACGCTCATTTGAATGAATATTTTTTATTTTTGCCTAAAGACGCTTATATATATGAGGTTCAGGAGATGTTTAAATATACTAAAGGCAGAAAAAAACTGCTTACGGTTATTTATATTACAGAAAACGGTAAAAGAAATGAGCCTTTAATTGGTATGATTACTCCGTGGGATTTGCTGTGAAAAAAACAGATACCTTAATCAAAATTATTGTTTTTGATTCTGGTATCTGTTTTTTTGTTTTCTTGTGCTTTTTTGTTTAAACATTTTCTTAAAAATTTATGGAGGAAAAGCAGAAACTTTCTTTGTACCTGTTCAAGTTTGTTGACTATAGTGAAAGAACTTGAATAATAGTAAAAAAATATTTTACGTCCGCTTGCGGCAAAAGTCGGTAAGCGAATTGAGAAG
>CAOJPS010000107.1 GCA_948441255.1 uncultured Eubacteriaceae bacterium
ATTATGAAAATCAAAAGACAGCTTAACCCTAAACTCAATATTGAGGGCATTTTGATAACAATGGTTGACGGGCGTACAAACTACGCAAAAGAGATTATACAGCTTTTGAGAAACGAATACGGCAATACGATAAAAATATTTGAAAACCTTATCCCTCGAAGTATAAAGCAGGATGAAACGGCAGTCAGCGGAAACAGTATCTACAAATACGCTAAAAACAGCAAGGTCGCTAAAAGCTATGAAGCGTTTGTTTCAGAAATTGTCGGGGAGGTGTAAAAAATGGGAATAGCGAGCAACATAAAGCTTAATCCTCTTGACAGTCTTTTTGGAAAGGACAATCCAAACGGAATAACAGAAGTGCTTATTTCAGCGTTAGTTGATTTTAAAGACCACCCTTTTAAAATTATTGACGATGAGAAAATGTCTGATATGATTGAAAGCATAAAAGAGTACGGAGTGCTTACGCCTATAATTGTAAGATCCAAAAATGATAAGTATGAGATTGTTTCCGGTCATAGAAGAAAATACGCTTGTGCAAAAGCAGGAATAACAAAAATTCCAGCAATAATTAAGCAGCTTAATGATGATGAAGCCACTTTATTAATGGTTGATAGTAATATTCAAAGAGAAGAAATTTTACCATCTGAAAGAGCCTTTGCTTATAAAATGAAACTTGAAGCTATGAAAAGACAGGGAAAAAGAACAGATTTAACTTGTGGTCAAGTTGACCACAAGTTAAAAGGTAAGCGTTCTATCGACATATTAGCCGAAGAAACAGATGAAAGCAGAAAACAAATACAAAGATTTATAAGACTTACAAATCTTAATAAAAACTTGCTTGAAATGGTTGATACAAAAAAAATCCCTTTTAACACCGCTGTTGAATTGTCGTATCTGAAAGAAAACGAGCAGGAAATTTTATATGACGCTATAAATGAATATGGAACAATTCCATCAATGAAACAATCGGCAAGACTAAAAAATTTCAGCAAAGAAGAAAAACTTGACAAAAATGTGATAGACGCTATTATGACGGAAGAAACGGAAACGCCAATAAAAATCAATCTTACAGGAAAAAGCCTTAAAAAATATTTTCCAAAAGAATATACTCAGAAACAAATGGAAGATGTAATATACAAACTTCTTGAAGACTGGGCAAAAAATAAATAATAAGACAGCCTTATCGGCTTGTTGAAACAATACAAGCCGACAGGCTTATTGTATCCAAAAGCCGATAACAGAAATCAACAAAAAAAGGAGGTTACGGCTTTATGGAAGAAACAAAAGAGCAAAAAATTAAGCGAATCAGCGATACGCTTAATTCCGAAACAAAGAAACTTACAAACAGTATATCAAACTGGCATAACCACCTCAACACTGTTTCAAAGTTTTATAAATACAGTTTTACAGACCAAATACTTATAGCCGCTCAAAATCCAAACGCAGCGTTGTGTGCTGAATATAAAATGTGGCAAAACAATTTTAACAGAAATGTACGGCAGGGAGCGAAAGGTATTTCACTGCTTTATGAGGAAAACGGAAAAAAGAAACTTCGTCACGTTTTCGACATTTCCTCAACAAAAAAATCCTCAAAAGCAAGAGATATAAAAGTGTGGGAGCCAAAAAGTGACTATTTGAGTGTGATAAGCAAAAATATCGCTGAAAAAAACGATATAAATTTTGATACTATTATAAATAAAAACGCTGAAAATAACAATTCAACTAACGAAGTGAATTTTATAAATGTTATTAAGGCAAGAATAGATACACTTTTAAATGATAAAAGCAATAAGTATGTCAGCGATATTATAAACCATAAAAAAGGTACGCCTTTAGAGGAATTTGATGATTCAGACATTGAGGCTATGTTTAAAAATATCGTAAAATACAGTACCAGATACATCACTGTTACAAGATGTGGTTTTGATGTAGGTTTCAGAGAAAATTATTTCAAAGACATAGATAAGTTTAACTCAAATGAAACAATAACCCAGCTTGGAAAAGCCGTAAGTGATATAAGCGAAACAATGTTGAGAGAAATTGAGAGAGAAGTAAAAACTATTGATAAAGAAACGGAAAGGAGCGGTAATTATGAAAGACATTTACTCACAGGAAGCGATGGACGAGAGATTAGAACAGACAATGAGGGAAATCAAATCGGGCAAAATTCAGATAGACAAGAGTCTGATAATAACAACGCCGGAGGGCAAGGAATTTCCGAAATTTATGGAGGAGGACGGACTGACATACGTTTTGGACGAGGTGACATTTCTGTATCTTCCGCTGATGGAAACAGACGAGGAGGAAGAATACGAGATGGGAATGTGGGGTCAAAGGAGATTGGAATACCTGAAGAACGAGAAACCGGGAACATACGAAACTCTGATGATAAAAGGACTTTGGGAACATCTGATACAGACGGACAAAGCGGCTTACGAAATGGAGGACAAACTGACAGAGGAAATGATGAAAACGGAGGGAGTGACGGAAGAACTCAAAATGACCAATCAAATGGAATGGGTCGGCAGAATGAACAACATCAAAAACAGAGCGAGAGAGATAATTTACAACGAACTGATTTACGTTTAGAAAATATAGAGGAAAAGGCAGAGGATATTAACTCCCCTGCTTTTTCTTTTGCCCGAAAATCAGATTTATCAAAAATAAGCTCTATTAATGATTTGATTGCGCAAGCAAAAAAACTGTATGACGAATTGCCAAACAATTTAAAAGTTAATGATATTGAAACACTGTTAAATCAGACTGAAAATACATTAATCAACACTTTAAACCGTTTGGAAAATGAAACATCAACAGAAAAAAAGACCGATACGGAAAAAACGGAAAGTAAGCCCAATATTATAGGCAACACAACTTTCAAATATATATCCAAAAAGACTTACAGAAGACTTGATACGGAAACCGCTTTAAAAGCAGCTGATGAATTTGAGAAAGAAAATATCAAATACAGCGGAAAATATAATGATGACAACACGATAACGTTGACTTTTAGCGGTTCCGATAAGGAAAAATGCGACAATATTATAAAAACCATTCATAACGCAAACAGCTTTACTCCCGAACAGCTTGAAACAGTGAGAATGACTAATCTTGTTGATTTTTTAAAAAGCAGAGGACAGCAATTAAATCGTGTCGGCAGCGAGTACACAATACCGGAACACGACAGTATGCGGATAAAAGAAAATAAATTCTTTTGGAACAGCCAAAATATAGGCGGCAACGCTCTTGATTTTTGTATGACATATTACAATATGGACTTTGAAAGAGCTGTCACAGAATTACTTGCTTTTAACGGTCACAGCATTGATTTAAACAACAAAGCAAATATGCGGTCTGATGTTAAAAAGCCGTCTGAAAGTGAAATAACGGCAAATAACAGTGTTCAAAATGAACATAACCCATTTCCGAATGAACTGACAAACAACAAAAATAAAGTGACGGAGTATCTACACAAAATACGTGGAATTTCAGATGAAACTATAAACGATTTTCTAATAAAAGATAAAATCGCTCAGGATATAAAAGGAAACGCCGTATTTAAGATTTTTGACAAAGACGGAAATATAAGCGGCGCTGAAATAAGCGGAACTTCCCCAAAACGCTATAAACAAACAACAGAGCAAAACGGTAACGGCTTTTCTTTTTACTCAGGTAATGGAACTCCAAAAGTCGCAATCTTTTTTGAAAGCGCTATAGACCTAATGAGTTTTTATGATATGAACAAAGAAACCGCAAAGGATTTTTTGCTTGTTTCAATGGCTGGACTTAAAGATAAGGTTGTTTTAAAAACTATTGAGGATTATGGACTGGATAAAGATAATTGCTTAATATCTTCCGATTATGATGAGGCTGGAAAAAATTTTGCTGACAAAATGAAAAAGGAATATGGAATAACTTCTTTTAACTTGTTCAATGAGGATTTTGAGGAATATGGAGCTAAAGACTGGAACGATTTATTAAAAGCAAAAAATGAGGAAAAATCTAACGGAAAAGATGAACCATCAAAAGAAGATAATTTCGGAATACCTCAAAATATTATAGAAGAACTTATGAAAATAGGTTCTAATATAGAAGATTCTAAATTCAGAATTAAGAATATTTATAAAAACATTTCTGATAAAAAAGAGAGAGTTTCAGCATTGAAAAAAGAATATGGAACATTTGGAGGTATGGCTTCCCCAAACAATGAAGCCGGAAAAATCAACAGCTATGATTTTACATCAAAAGGTATATCCGTCGGCTGGAATGATGAAGATGGCGCAAGAAACGGCTTAATTACTTGGACAACGGTGGAGAAAGAAATAGAAAAATTAATTAATTCCGATAACTATATTACTGCCGATGAAAGAAATAAATATGACAGAAAAAACTTTATAAAGGCAAAAATTAATTTACTCAAAGAGGGAGATACATTTACAATAGGAAACGATAATTATACTTTTTTGAGTAAAGATTCAGGACGTTTGCGGGTAATTCCCCAAAATTTAAAAGCGGAATATCATTTTAGCGTTAATAATTTATCCACTCATAAATCGGAGTATTTTATTCACGATTTTACTCTTGAAAGAAACGATTTTGAAATCAGTACAAAGAAAGATATACTTCCGCTTTATAAAGACAGTTTTAAAAACGCAGGAAATAAAGGTGAAGTTGATTTATGGCTTGAAAATCACCGAGAAAATATAAGATGTAAAAATTATATTTCAAATAATTACGGTAAATTTCATAATAACGATATTTTCAGTAGCAACGATTTTGCGGATAGTCTTTTAAAGGAGTTTTCTATTGAAAGAATTATTTATGTTGCCGCAAGGAACGTAAACGATTATGACGGAAGATATAGCCAAAAAAGCAAGGAAGAAAGCAAAAAATATCGTTTTGCCGACCAAAAAGAAGAAAACGATCCTACAAGAGAATATATTTATAATGTTCATCCAACTTTGGCAAACGCTTTATTTGAAACTCTTATTGACAGAAAAAGAGAGCTTGAAATTCAAAAAACTGAAATTCAAGAAACAGCCGCAAATAAAGAAAATGACAGCAAAAAAAATAAATCCTCAATTCATTTTGGTATGCTTGGAAACGGAATAACAGTTTATGATATTTCAAAAACAGACAAAATAACAAATGATTATCCGACAGTCGCTCATATCTCCGATGAGGGCAATATCAATTATTATAACAATAACTTAAAAGCGGAAGACATTGCGCTTATTGAGAAACAGGCGGAGAGGCAAAAAGAGGAATTTACAGAAAACTGGAATAAACTTTCTATAACTGATAAGTATTCTAAAATTTTTGATGAAGCTAATATTACTCAACTGACCGCCATTACAAAAGAAAAACTCTCAATGGAAGAAAAGGTAAAAAAATATGAACACAGCGTAATTTTTAAAGATGAGCCTTTTCCTGATATAAATACAGAAAATATTATTGACGTGAATAACTCAAAAACAGACACAAAAATTGTATTAAGTGTAGATTTTACAGAAAATTCACATTTGTACGATTTTCTTACAAACGATAATATTGACAATTCAAATTTATCTTTTGCTTTAGCGAACGCAATATTTGAATATCTTGATGAAAAAGCGTCTGCTGAATATGAGTTTGGATATGATAAGACTGATTTTACAATTCGCACATTTGTAAATGGCAAGGAAAATACAGATTATTCTTATGAGGGCAGATTTGATATAGGAGATGGAGAAAAAAACGGCGGAGGTTCAATCATCAATCACATCAAAACGTTTAATGAGTGAATAGCTGAAAAAAATCCTTATGATGACGATAAAACAGTCGCAAGTTCTAATTTTGTATTAAAAAATTTTATTCCGCTTTTAGAAAAAAGCTCAGTTTTAACTGAGGAAGAAAAGATAATATTTGAAAACTTCAAAGAAAAATATCCTGTTATCAAAAATAGTCAGACTGAAAAAAATAATTCTGAAAAAGAAACACCGGAACAAAGTATAACCGCTGAAAGTCTTAAAATCGGTGATGTTATAAAATTTCCTGATATTATGTGGAAAGACGCTGTTACGGGAAAAGAAACCCTATTGCAGCCGGAATATGGCGTTGTAAGAGATATAAACAACAATGCTGCGGATATTGAAATTTACTCTGATATAGAATTACAAAACGTTAGCGGAAGAAAAGGACAATCAATATCATTGCTTAACCAACGGGACTTTGAGTATATAGGTACAGAAAATGAAATAAAATCAAAGGAAAAGTTAAACGAAGTAACAAAAAACGTTGTCAAGCCTATTGTCCAAGTAAAACAGTTAAGCCTTGAAAACATCGTAAATTATAATACAAAAGAAAAAATAAACTCTGGAAATTTTCATATAACCGATGAGCGGTTAGGCGTTGGAACGGCAAGCGAAAAATATCAAAATAATATAAACGCTGTAAAAACACTTATAGCCATTGAAAATGAAAACAGACAAGCGACTCCTGAAGAACAGGAAATACTCTCAAAATATGTTGGCTGGGGAGGACTGCCTGATGTTTTTGATGAAAGAAAATCTAACTGGCTTGAAAAATACGGAGAATTAAAAGAACTGCTTACAGAAGAAGAATATGTTTCCGCACGTTCTTCCGTTTTAAACGCTCATTACACCTCTCCGACTGTTATAAACGCAATATATAAAGGCTTGGAAAACTTAGGCTTTAAAGGCGGCAGAGTATTAGAGCCGTCAATGGGCGTGGGAAACTTTTTCGGCTGTATGCCCGAAAATTTATCGGATAAAACAAAACTTTATGGAGTAGAATTAGACAGCGTAAGCGGAAGAATAGCGAAACTGCTTTATCCAAAATCAAATATACAAATTAAAGGCTTTGAAAAGACAAATTTTCAAAGCAATTTTTTTGACGCCGCAATCGGCAATGTTCCTTTCGGAGATTATCGTGTTAATGATAATAATTTTAAAAGCAATGCTCTTATTCACGATTTTTTCTTTCAAAAATCACTTGATAAAATTAAACCCGGCGGAGTTATCGCTTTTATAACAAGCAAAGGAACACTTGATAAAAAAGACAGTTCAATAAGAAAATATATTGCCGAAAGAGCCGATTTATTAGGCGCTGTCAGACTTCCAAACGAAACTTTTAAGGCAAACGCAGGAACAGACGCAACATTTTACGATATTATATTTTTGCAGAAAAAAGACCATATTTCAGACTTTACAAAAGAAATCACACCCGCTTGGGTAAATGTTGGCGTAAATGAAAAAGGTTTTGAGATAAACAACTATTTTATTGAAAATCCTGAAATGATATGCGGAGAAATGATAACTGTAACGGGCGCTTATGGACTTAAAGCTGCTTGTAAAGGCTTTGATGATAAAGATTTTTCGGAAACTTTAAACAGCGCCGTAAGCAAAATCAAAGGCAAAATTGCCGAAAGTGAAGTTATTATTGATGATGAAAATGAAACTATAAAAAATAATAACATTATTGCTGAAAATTACCGCAATTTCTGTTATGCGGTTATTGACGGCAAAATATATTTTCGTGAAAACGAAAATATGAAAGAGCAAAATTTTGATAAAGTAAAAACCCAAAAAATAAAACTTATGGTTAATATTTCTGAGGCATTAAGAAATTTAATTACAGCTCAGAAAGAATTTTGCGGTGATGATGAATTAAATAAACTTCAATCGGTTCTTAATATGAGATATGATAACTTTACAAAAAAATTCGGCTTATTATCAGACAGAAAAAATAAATCTCTTTTTCGTGAGGATGATACAGCGGCTCTTTTGCTTTCTCTTGAAAATTTAAACGATAAAGGCGAATTTATAGGAAAAGCTGATATTTTTACAAAACGTACAATTATTCCTTATATACCTGTTGACCACGTTGATACGGCAAGCGAGGCGTTAATTGTTTCAATATCGGAAAGAGCAAAGGTTGATTTGGATTTTATGTCACAGTTATGCGGAAAGAAAAAAGAAGAAATAATAGAGGACTTAAAAGGCGTAATCTTTAAAAATCCCCGGACGAACGAATATGAGAACGCTGACGAGTATTTGTCAGGCAATATACGTGAAAAACTCGAAACCGCAAAATTCTACGCAAAAGATAATCCTGAATATGAAATAAATGTTACATCACTTGAAGAAGTAATTCCGCCGGATTTAAAACCATCTGAAATTTCTGTACAGCTTGGTTCGGCTTGGGTTCCGTCAAAGTATTATGAACAGTTTATTTATGAACTGCTTGGCACATCTAATATTTGCCGTTCCGATTATGAATGGAAAATGGGAAACCCATTTGAAAGCGGCTCCGGGGGAAACAGAAGTACAATTACACTTTCTTATGATAAACATACGGCAGTTTTCGGCATAAGCAATAAAACAGCCGACAGAAACAACTTAAATGTTACTCAGACTTACGGCACAAAAAGAATGAACGCGTATAAAATTATTGAGGAAACCCTTAATATGAAGCCTGTCAAAGTTATGGACTACATTGAAGACGCTGAAGGCAAAAAGAAAGCTGTTTTAAATCAAAAAGAAACATTACTTGCGCAAGAAAAACAAAGTATTATCAAAAATAAATTTGAGGAATGGATTTTTAACGACCCGGAAAGGACAGAAGATTTATGCAGAATTTACAATGACAATTTCAATTCTGTAAGACCTCGTGAATATGACGGTTCTCACATTACTTTCGGAGGAATAAATCCTGAGATAAAACTGCGTAAACATCAAATTGACGCAATAGCGCACACTTTATATGGAGGTAATACTCTTCTCGCTCACACTATGGGCGCCGGAAAAACGTTCGAGATGGTGGCGAGCGCTATGGAAAGCAAAAGACTTGGACTCTGCACAAAATCAATGATTGTTGTACCAAAACATATAGTAAATCAAGTGGCAAAGGAATTTTTACAACTCTACCCAACCGCTAATATTCTTGTTCCAAATGAAAAAGATTTCTCAAAGGATAACAGAGAACGATTCTGTTCAAGAATTGCGACGGGAAATTATGACGCTATAATAATTTCCCATACACAGCTTGAAAAAATACCATTATCACAAGAACGGCAAATTGATTATATTCAAAATGAGATTGACGAAACAATCGATTTTATTGAAAGCGCAAAAACGGTGTCAGGTCAGGAATTTACCGTAAAACAGCTTGAGGCAACTAAAAAAAATCTTGAAGATAAACTTCAAAAACTCAATAATGATAAAAAACGTGATACAACTATCACGTTCGA
>CAOJPS010000108.1 GCA_948441255.1 uncultured Eubacteriaceae bacterium
CGATAGAAAAAGGTTCCATTAGTTATAAATTTTCATCGAACTCACGTTATTTTTAAATTTGTTGACTATAAAATAACCAGATAGACTATTATCTAATTATAAGAAACAGCCCAATAAACTAAAATACAATCTGATAAATCGCATATCAAAAACATAGAAAAGATAATAAAAATAATTTTTATTTCCGAATTGTGCGGTATTACCTATAATTTATAAAATTAATCGGTCTAAACTTTCTAAGCCTAAGAGCATTACTTATAACAGAAACAGAACTAAAACTCATAGCCGCCGCTCCAATCATAGGATTAAGCAAAGGCCCTCCAAATAAATACAAAATACCACAGGCAATAGGTATACCAAGGATATTGTAAAAAAATGCCCAAAATAAATTTTCCTTAATGTTTTTCATTGTTTTTTTACTGAGAAGTATAGCGTTGACAACATCTGTAACCTCGTCTTTCATCAAAACAATATCAGCAGATTCAACAGCTACATCTGTTCCACTTCCTATAGCTATACCAATATCTGCCTTAGCTAAAGCCGGCGCGTCATTAATACCATCTCCCACCATCGCTACAATTTTTCCATTTTTTTGAAGTTTTTCAACTTCAGCTGCTTTATCTTTTGGCAAAACTTCTGACAATACATTTGAAATTCCTACTTGTTTTGCCACAAAATCAGCGGTTTTTTCATTATCACCTGTAATCATATAGACATTTATATTCATTTCTTTAAGCTTTGAAACCGCAAAAACGCTTTCTTTTTTTAAAATATCCGAAACCGCGAAAATCCCAGCAAGAACATTATCAACAGCAATAAAAATAGGAGTTTTTCCATTTTTAGCAAAGACGTCAGCATCCTTTATAAGGTTTTCCAATTCAATACTGTTTTTATCCATAATTTTTTTGTTTCCCATAAGTATCCTATGTCCGTCCACAGTACACTCAAGTCCGTGTCCTGAAACAGAGTTAAAATCATAAAATTCCGCCAATTCTATTTTTTCCTCAGCAGCTTTTTTTATAATAGCCTCTGATAAAGGGTGTTCTGAACCTTTTTCAGCAGAAGCGGCATATTTAATAAGAATCTTTTCTTCAAATCCATTAAAACAAACTATATCTGTAACAACAGGTTTTCCTTCTGTAATAGTACCAGTTTTATCCAATACAACCGTATCAACCTTATAAGCCGCTTCCAAAGCACTGCCGCCTTTAATCAAAATACCATATTCCGCTCCCTTTCCAGTACCAACCATAATAGCTGTAGGCGTTGCCAATCCCAAAGCGCAAGGACACGCTATAGTCATAACTGAAACAAAAATCTTAACACAAAACTCAAAATTTTCACCACTCAAATACCATAACACCGATGCCGCCAATGCTATTAAAACCACAATCGGTACAAAATAACCTGAAACCACATCAGCCAATTTAGCTATAGGCGCCTTTGAACCCTGTGCTTCTTCAACAAGCTTTATAATACCAGCAAGAGCAGTATCTTTACCCACTTTTTCCGCTTTAAATTTAACAGTACCATTTTTATTTATACTTGCTCCTGTCAATCTATCGCCGACTTCCTTTAAAACAGGCATACTTTCCCCAGTAAGCATAGATTCGTCAACTGATGTTTTTCCATCAATAATTATTCCGTCGACAGGAATTTTGCTTCCAGGCTTTACAATAACAATATCACCAACCGATAACTCATCAACAGGAATTTCTTTTTCATTTCCATTTTCATCAATAATAAAAGCTGTCTTAGGAACGAGATCCATAAGTTTTTTTATAGCGTCATTTGTTTTTGCCTTAGACCTTGCCTCAAGCATCTTTCCAAGAAGGATAAGCGTAATAATCATTCCAACAGATTCAATATATAAATTATGAACCGCATGGAGATTTCCAGTGTAAATTTCATATATTGAATAAACACTATATAAAAACGCAGCCATAGTTCCAACCGCTATAAGTGTATCCATATTAGGAAAACCCTTAAAAACAGCTTTAAAGCCAATAGTATAGAATTTAAAACCAACAAGAACAATAGGAATAACAAGAATAATTTGAGTAATAGCATATCTCAGAGGATATTCATCAGGCAAAATAAAATTTGGAATAGGAAGACCAACCATATAACCCATAGAAACATAAAACAATGGAACGGTAAATATTAAAGCTATAATAAATTTAATCAATTCTGTATTATTTTTATTAATTTCAGTTTCCTTTTTTTCCTGCAAATCAACACCATATCCAGCATCTGAAACAGCGTCAATAATATTTTGTAAATCAAGTTTTTCCGTTGAATAAATAACATCAAGCTTTTCCGTAGCAAAATTTACCGTAGCACTGTCAACTCCGTCAAGTTTAGAAACAGCCCGTTCAACAGCACGGACACAAGCACTGCAAGTCATACCTGTTATTTTCAGAATCTTTTCCTCCAACGATTATCACCCCTTAAATAATTAAATAAATATTGATTATTGTTTTCATACAATTAAATATTATTCCACACAAACAAAAAAGTTTCAAGACACAAATTGACAATTAACAATTAAACACAATCAATTATATCTTTTCTATTTTTTTAATCCATAGAGTTTTTTATCGCAATATATATTTCCGGCAAAAATTTTTTTAAATTTATAAGACGCATATTTCTGTCAACAAAAGCATGTACAGACATTCCAGTATTTATAGGATTTTCGTTTCCATTTCTGTAAGTTGAATATAAAAATTCCATTTTTACCGGAGAAAGTTTTGAAACAGTTGTTTTAATTGTTATATTGTCGTCATAGTAAGACGGTGATATATAATGAATATTCAAATCCACAACAGGAAGCATAACTCCCAAATTTTCCATATCTGAATATAAATATCCCAATTCTTTTATATAATCTGTTCTTGCCATTTCATACCATATTCCATAATTTGTATGATATACTATTCCCATTTTATCAGTTTCAGCATAGCGTACGGTTAAATTTGACACAGAAATCATTTATTTTATATCTCCTTAATTTTTAATATGGCATTTACTTAAACTGATTTATTTTTTCGTCATAAATATAATTTATTGATTTAAGACTATTAATTAAATCAGTTCCATTTACATTTTCAGATTTTATAAAGTCATTAAGAGAAAAATAATTATCTCTCAATTGCGTATTAACATAACTAAGTAAAATTACAGGGTCCTTTGGCAAAGACACAAAATCAATCCTTTCTTAAAAAATTTAAATATAGTAATTACACTTAAATTGTAACAAAAAAATATTTTACGAGTGCGTAAGCACTGTGGGGCGGCAAGCAAAATAATTTTTTTGTTACTTTTATAGCAATCTAACCTAAAAATAAACAAGTTCAACGGCTAAAATTTATTTTCACCACGTTGCCGTCAATCGGCATAGGCATTTGACTATGCTCTCCTTCCAGCGCCTTGCGAAAATAAATTTTATCTCGTTTCCTTATTGTTTATTTTTAAATTGGATTGCTATAAACTGTAATTACTATAATACCAAATAGTTAAAATTATTTCCATATCGTTTATAATAAAACTTTCTCCTAATTTTAGCAATATTTTAACTCAATAAATACATCACAAAAAGGCAGCTAAAAAACTCACATAAAAATCTAAATTTTAATATTATATATATACAACATCAAAAAATATTTTATATTAATTTAACAATAACCATATATTTTTTTATAAATATATTAATAAAAATTCATAAATTTTATTTTGTTTTATATTTTATACTATTGATATTAAAAATTCTATTTCACTCTTTCATTTTGACAAAAATTGTGGTATCATAAATGAAATGCCTTACAAAATATAAGAAAAATAATAACGCGCAAAAATTTATTTTAGTTGTTCAATATTTTCTTTTATGAGGAGATAATAAAAATGGATTTTTTTAAATCTATTCTTAAACATATAGGAAATCGTATTTTTATACTTTTTAAATGGATTATTTTCGCGATAGTCACCGCTTTGGTAGTCGGTGTTATAAGCAGCATATTTTGTGTTCTTATACAAAAATCCACATTATCAAGAGAAAAATTTGATTTTATCATCGCTCTTTTGCCGTTAGCAGGACTTTTTATAGCTTTTATTTACCGTAAATTTGACGGTGCTAACAAACAAGGCACTAACCTTGTTCTTGCGTCTATACACTCAAACAAAAATATTCCATTTAAAATGCTTCCGCTTATATTTATCTCAACTATAGTTACTCATCTTTTTGGAGGTTCTTCAGGAAGAGAGGGCGCTGCTCTGCAAATAGGAGGAAGTATAGGAAATTTTTTTGGCAATATATTCAAAATTGATGATAAAGACAGGCATGTTGTCATTATGTGTGGAATGACAGCAGCTTTTACCGCTTTATTTGGAACTCCTATTGGAGCAACTGTTTTTTCAATGGAAGTTATCAGTGTAGGAATTATGCACTACTCTGCATTTGTACCGTGTGCTATTGCGGCACTTGTCAGCAAAGGTATTGCTTCTTTATTTGGAATTTCTGCCGAAATTTTTTTTGTCAACAATATACCTGATATATCCATTATATCAGAACTTAAAATATTCATACTTTCGGTTTTATGTGCCGGAATAAGTGTTTTGTTTTGCATTATTCTACATAAAACAGAACATATTTTCAGAAAACATCTAAGAAATCATTATTTAAGAATTTTTATTGGCGGTTTAATTATTACAGCTCTCACATACATTCTTCAAACAAGGAATTATAATGGAGCTGGTATGAATATTGTTGAGAAAGCCATATCAGGAGAAACTAACTGGTATGATTTTATTTTTAAAATGATTTTTACAGCCATAACTCTTGGTTCTGGTTTTAGGGGTGGTGAAATTGTTCCGTCTTTTTTTGTTGGAGCGACATTTGGCTGTTTATTCGGAAATATCATAGGATTTTCTCCCCAACTTTGTGCCTCTGTTGGAATGATTTCTGTATTCTGTGGAGTTACAAATTGCCCCATAACTTCTCTATTTCTTGGAGTTGAACTTTTTGGTATTAACGGACTTCCATATTATTTACCGGCTGTTGCTGTCAGCTATATGCTTTCAGGGTATTATGGACTGTATCAAAGCCAGAAAATAGTATATTCAAAATACAAATCAGAGTATGTAAATACTACTGCTCATAAATAAAAGAAGGAGGATGAATATATATGGAGTCATATGATTTTTTATGGATTATCGCCATAATATTAATATCTACAAAATTTTTGGGTATTTTTTCAAGAAAAATACATATGCCGCAGGTAGTCGGCGCGCTTGTCGCCGGCATTATCTTAGGACCTTCTGTTTTTGGAGTTATTTCAGGCGGAACAAGTAATTCCGAATTTTTAAGTGTTATGTCCAAAATAGGTGTTATTCTGCTTATGTTTATGGCAGGGCTTGAAACCGACTTGGAAGAACTGAAAAAAACAGGCATAGCTTCATTTATAATCGCTATTATTGGCGTTATTGTTCCACTTTTTGGCGGATATTTTACATATAAAATCTTTTTCTACTCTGAAGGCGGCTTTGATGAAGTTTTAAAAGCTATTTTTGTAGGAGTTGTTTTAACCGCCACATCTGTAAGCATTACAGTTGAAACTTTAAGAGAAATGGGAAAACTTAAAGGTAAAATGGGAACAGCTATTTTAGGAGCGGCTATTATTGATGATGTTATAGGTATAATCGTTCTTACCGTTATTACAAGCTTTAAAACTCCAAATGTAGTTATTTTAGATGTTATAATTAAAATATTGCTTTACTTTGTGATGATTATTGTAGTTTCTTTCATAACTCATATTTTTGCGAATATAATTGATAAAAATAATAATAACAGACGAGTAGCCATTTACAGTCTTGCTCTTTGTCTTATTTTATCATATGTTTCAGAAGTTTATTTCGGTGTGGCGGACATTACAGGCGCTTACTTCGCTGGACTTATTATTTGTAACCTTGGAATTAAGGATTATGTCACAAGGAAAATGTCAATTATTTCATATATGATATTTTCACCAATATTTTTCGCAAGTATAGGATTTGACACAAATCTTCGAGAACTTTCATCAAGTATAGCGTGGTTTGCCATTGTTCTGCTTATCGTTGCCATAGCCACAAAAATTATCGGCTGTGGCATAGGAGCTAAAATATGCAAATTTTCCAATTCAGACGCTATAAGTATTGGAGTTGGTATGGTATCACGAGGTGAAGTTGCCTTAATTGTCGCCCAAAAAGGAGTTGAAATGGGACTTCTAGACAATAATCTTTTCCCAGCCGTAATACTTGTTGTTATTGTCACAACACTCATAACCCCTATTTTATTAAAATTTGTAGCGTCTAAATAACGTTAATTCGATGAAAAATAACAGTAAAACCAGCGAAACCTTTTGTAAAATTTTTCAAAAAATTTATATAAGTTTGTACTCTTTTTCTATCTATACCAGAATTGCTGTAAAAGGAAGATAAAACAAGGGTTTGTGACAAAAATATCCAGCAAACCCTTAATGATTTCTTCTCTATTATTATTGTTTTAAATTATATTTCAGATTTGTTATCAAATTAGATTCACGTGCAAGAACTCTATTGAAGGCTTGACATATTTTTAAAATAATAGTATAATTACTCTGTCAATGTAATTCTGATTGCTATAAGTTAATTAGAATTTTACTAAATAAATATATGCTTATCAAGAGAGGTGGAGGGATAAGGGCCCTATGAAACCCGGCAACCAGCTTAACGCACGGTGCTAATTCCCCCGGTCATTTCCGGAAGATGAGAAACTTCAAAGAATTTGGCCCTATAAAGGGTCTTTTTTTTACAAAATTAAAAGGAGGAATCTGTTTATGAAAAGAATGTTTACTTCAGAATCAGTTACAGAAGGACACCCTGATAAAATATGCGACCAAATTTCTGATGCTATTTTAGACGCTATTCTTGCTAAAGACCCGATGGCAAGGGTCGCTTGCGAAACAATGACAACTACAGGTCTTATTATGATTGCTGGAGAAATAAGCACAAACTGTTATGTTGACCTTGAGGCAATCGCGCGTGAAACTGTTCGTGAAATAGGCTATGACCGAGCTAAATACGGCTTTGACTGTGATTCTTGTGCTGTTGTTACTTCAGTAAAAGGACAATCACCAGATATAGCTCAGGGAGTGAATAACGCTTTAGAATCTAGAATAGATGAAAGTAATGACCGTGATATGGGAGCTGGCGACCAAGGTATGATGTTTGGATATGCCTGCGATGAAACCGAAGATTATATGCCTATGTCTATTTATCTTGCTCATAAACTTGTTAAAAGACTTACAGAAGTTCGTAAAAATGGTACTCTTAAATATCTTCGCCCTGATGGAAAATCTCAAGTAACTATCGAATATGAAGATGATAAACCTGTAAGAATTGACAATATAGTAATTTCAACTCAACATAGTGCGGATATTACACATTCTCAAATTAGAGAAGATATAATAAAATATGTAATTGAAGCGGTTATTCCAAAAGATTTAATTGATGAAAATACAAAATATTACATAAATCCTACAGGAAGATTTGTAATTGGAGGTCCGCAGGGTGATTGTGGATTAACAGGAAGAAAAATAATTGTAGATACATATGGAGGATATGCGAGCCATGGAGGAGGCGCTTTTTCAGGAAAAGATCCTACAAAGGTTGACCGTTCAGCTGCTTATGCGGCAAGATATATTGCCAAAAATATTGTGGCAAGCGGAATAGCTAAAAAGTGTGAAATTGAACTCGCATACGCTATTGGCGTAGCAAAACCATTATCAATTCTTGTTAATACCTATGGAACAGGAAAAATATCTGACGAGGAAATAGTTAAATTAGTTGAGGACAATTTCGATTTAAGACCTTCGGCTATAATTAAAAACTTTAATCTTAGAAGACCTATTTATAAACAAACCGCCGCTTATGGGCATTTCGGCAGAAGCGATATAGATGTTCCATGGGAAAAGCTTGATAAAGTAGATATATTTAAAATTTAAAAGTAAACTATTTGTTTGCGCTAAACTATTCACCTGCTTAATAATAATATCATAAAATATAACAATAAAACTTATAAACTACAATAAAAGCATAGATAAATATCTATCAGGTTTTATTATGCGGTGTTTCCTATATTCTCTTGACAGTATTGTCTGATAGTGGTATATTTTAATTAGGGAAACACCGCACAAAGGATAATAAAAACAATTTTTTAAAATTAAAATTTTCGTTATCGTGTCATTTTTCAAGAAAAATAACACTACCACTTCAATTTTTTAAAAAATTATTTTTATTTTTTGAATTATGCGGTATTTCCTTAGATAATAATTTACGCTTATATGATAGAGGTGCGCTTTTCATCAGTAACCCGCTTGACGTTGCAAAGGACGGAAGACAGCGATGAAAGGGAAAAGTGCCGAAGAAATGGATTTCTTTGCGTATCCTTTTCTGGTCGCTGCGGCAAACAGTTCTGCGACTGTCATCTTTTGATGGAGTGCTACCGTATATACTTAATTATAAGACAATACCGTCTTTGTTTTGTATTTACAGGTTGACTTCGGTCAACCTTTTTTATGCACCCAATAAACGAATATAAAATCAAATTATCCGTTTAATTCAGCATATTAACGCGTGACATATTATAAACAACTTAATATATTAACTATAGGAGGGATTTTTAAATGAAAAAAGTAAATTTAGCGGTTGTCGGAGCTACAGGTATGGTAGGAAGGACATTTCTCAAGGTTCTTGAGGAAAAACAACTTCCTATAGACAACTTCTATGTTTTCGCTTCCAAACGTTCAGCTGGAAGTAAAATAACTTTTAATGGAAAAGAATATATCGTTGAGGAATTAAAAGAAGATTCTTTTGATAGAGGAATAGACATAGCTCTATTTTCAGCAGGAGGAAGCACAAGTGAAAAATTTTCACCAATAGCAGCTTCAAAAGGCTGTATAGTAATTGATAACAGCTCCGCTTGGAGAATGGATAAAGAAGTACCTTTAGTTGTACCCGAAGTAAACCCTGAAGACATAGAATGGAACAAAGGAATTATTGCCAATCCAAACTGCTCAACAATTCAAGCTATGGTTGCGTTAAAACCGTTAAATGATAAATACAAAATCAAAAGAGTTGTATATTCAACATACC
>CAOJPS010000109.1 GCA_948441255.1 uncultured Eubacteriaceae bacterium
GTCGGGTTTGGGCTGAAAGCCCAAGGTTTTTCTTAAGTTAGTGCATATGGGGCAACGCCCACGGTTTTGATTTATAGTAATTACTTTAATACAAAAAAGACTTGTCAAAAAAGACAAGTCTTTTTATGTATGCTATTTTAGAGCGACTCCGGATTTTCTCGCCGCTTCAGCGACAGCCTGCGATACGTTTTTGGCTATGTCTTTGTTGAAAGGTGACGGGATTATTATTCCGTTGGCTAAGTCTTCCTCAGTGACAAGAGCGGCTATGGCGTCTGCCGCAGCAAGCTTCATTTCTGTGTTTATATCTTTTGCCCGTACGTCAAGAGCGCCTCGGAATATTCCTGGAAAGGCTATGACATTGTTAATTTGGTTTGGATAATCTGACCGTCCTGTGGCTACTATTTTGGCGCCTGCCGCTTTTGCTGCTTCGGGCATTATTTCGGGAATTGGGTTTGCCATAGCGAATATTATCGGGTCTTTTGCCATTGTTTTTATCATTTCCGCTGAAAGAAGGTTGGGTGCTGAAACGCCTATGAAAATGTCTGCGCCTACAAGTATTTCTTGGATTGTTCCGTGTATTTTGTTTGGATTTGTTACGGCGGCAAGCTCATTTAATGATTTGTCTTTGTAGGCTATATCGGAAGAAATTACTCCATTTACGTCAGCAAGACTGATGTTTTTAAAACCGGCGTGAAGAAGAAGTTTTGCTATTGCTGTTCCTGCCGCGCCGGCGCCGGACATTGCTATTTTTACATCTTCCGGTTTTTTGCCTGTTATTTTGAGAGCGTTTCTTATTCCTGAAAGAACCACTGTCGCTGTTCCGTGCTGGTCATCGTGAAATACTGGTATATCGCAGACTTTTTTTAGCTTTTCCTCAATTTCAAAACAACGGGGGGCGCCTATGTCCTCTAGGTTTATTCCTCCAAAACTGCCTGCTATCATACTTACTGTGTTTACAAACTCATCTGGTGTTTTTGAACGTACGCATAGGGGTATGGCGTCTACTCCGCCAAATTCTTTGAATAATATACATTTTCCCTCCATAACGGGCATTCCGGCTTCGGGACCTATATTTCCAAGCCCTAGAACGGCGGTTCCGTCGGTTATTACGGCAACTGTGTTCCATCGTCTTGTAAGTTCGAAGGAAAGTTCGGGGGTTTGTTTGATTGCTAGACAAGGTTCCGCAACCCCGGGGGTATAGGCTATCGCTAAATCGGCGTAGTCTTTTAATTCTGCTCTTGATACAATTTCTAGTTTGCCCCTCCATTGGGCGTGTTTTTCCATCGCTATTTTTTTATAATCCATAATTATTCTCCTTTTCTTTATAATATTGAAAACGCCGTTTGCACGGCGTTTTCTTACAGCGTTTCCTTAACAAAACTAATTAACAGTGCCCGTAATGTCCATAGTTTGGACAGTTGTTTTGATGATAATAACAGTTTCCATAGTTTGGACAGGGATTTGAATATCCATATCCATAATTGTGACCGTATCCTCCGTGATGACCGCCATGAGCGAATACTGAAACAGAACAAGCTAAAATTGATGTTAGCGCTATTAAGAAAGCGGCAGTTGTTTTTATTCTTTTCATTTATATCAATCCTCTCTTATATAAGGAAACGCTGTATATTATTACTTTATTTAATTATATCATATATTGAGTTATTTTAAAGTTAAATTTTTGTAAATTTTTTTTTTATTGGTTAATTTTCTCTTGTATAATTTGTATAAAAATTATATAATATTTATATAGTAATTGGAATATTCGGTTTTCCGTTTTTCCATAATATATTTTAAGGAGGTTTAATAATGGATTATAAAAAAACATATGAACAATGGTGCAGCGATGATTATTTTGATGAGAAAACAAGAGCGGAGCTTAAAGCTATCGCTGGGGACGATAAGGAAATTCAGGAACGTTTTTATAAGAATCTTGAGTTTGGCACAGGAGGACTCAGAGGTATTATAGGAGCAGGTACAAACAGAATGAATGTTTATACCGTGAGCAAAGCTACTCAAGGTTTCGCGAACTACATAATTAAACAAGGTTCGCAGGCTGTTAAAAAGGGCGTTTCAATTGCTTATGACTCTAGAAGAATGTCACCGGAATTTGCTGAAACAGCCGCGCTTGTATTAAACGGAAATGGTATTAAGACTTATTTGTTTGAGTCTTTGAGACCTACTCCTGTTTTGTCTTTCTCCGTAAGACATCTTGGCTGTACCGGCGGTATTGTTGTGACGGCAAGTCATAATCCTCCGGAATATAACGGCTATAAGGTTTATTGGGCAGACGGGGGACAGGTGCCTTTCCCAAGAGATATGGAGATTATTAAAGAAGTTGAGGCTGTAGCTGACTTTAAGGAAATTAAAAAAGCTGATAAGGAACAAGCTATTAAAGACGGGTTGTTTAATATTGTGGGCAAAGAAGTTGATGATGAGTATGTTAAAAACGTTAAAGCTCAGCTTATTAATCCGGACCTTATTAAAAGCGCTTCTGACCTTAAAATCGTATATACTCCTTTGCACGGAACAGGAAATATACCGGTAAGAAGAGTTCTTAAAGAAGTTGGTTTTGAAAATGTGAATGTTGTTCCTGAACAGGAACTACCTGATTCGGAGTTTTCTACCGTTGGATATCCTAATCCTGAAGATCCTAAGGCGTTTACTCTCGCTATGAAACTCGCTGATGAGATAGGCGCTGATATTGTGGTGGGTACTGACCCTGACGCTGACAGAGTTGGCGCTGTTGTTAAAAATGGAAATGGAGAGTATGTTATCCTTACGGGTAATATGACAGGCGTTCTTTTGACTGAATATATTCTTTCAAGCAAAAAGGAAAGTGGAAAGCTGCCTGAAAATGGCGCTGTTGTTTCTACTATCGTTTCTACGGATTTGACAAAAGCTATCGCTAAAAATTATGGTGTGGATTATTTTGAAGTGCTTACGGGCTTCAAATATATTGGTGAGAAAATTAAAGAGTTTGAGGCAGACAACAGTCACACTTATCTATTTGGTTTTGAGGAAAGCTATGGCTGTCTTGCTGGTACTTACGCCAGAGATAAGGACGCTGTTGTGGCTACTATGCTTATTTGTGAGCTTGCCGCTTACTACAAATCAAAAGGTATGACCCTTTATGAAGGACTTCAGGAAGTTTATAAGAAATATGGTTTCTACAAAGAATCTATTAAATCAATTACTTTAAAAGGCATTGAGGGTATTGAGAATATGAAAAAAATTATGGATACTTTCAGAGCGGACACACCAGAGGAAATTGGCGGGTCAAAAGTTGTTGAGTCAAGAGATTATGACGCTGGAACATTTAAGAACATTGTTACAGGTGAAAGCGGAAAGGTAAATCTGCCTAAGTCAAATGTTTTGTATTATGTTCTTGAAAACGGAACGTGGTTCTGTGTCAGACCTTCGGGTACGGAGCCTAAAATTAAGATTTATTTCGGTTCCAAAGGCGATTCTATTGAGGCGGCTGAAAAAAATATCAGCGCCGCTTTGGAAGGCGTTATGAAGATTGTCAACAAGGTTGTAGCTGTGGATTAAAAAACTGACTTCTTTCTTGAAAGAAAGAAGCAAAGAACTTTTATGCGAAACTGCGTTTCGCTGTTAAAAAAATCGCGGCGGTGGTTTTGCCGCGATTTTTTTTAGCAAAGCGAATGCTTTGCGTTATGGGTCAAGGGACTTGTCCCTTGCAGGGTGTGGGACAGCGTCCCACGGTCTTAACTTAGCGCATATGGGGCAGCGCCAAAGGTTTTAAAAGGGAGATTGTAATATGAAAACGCTTATAATAGGAAAGACAAGTTATATTGGCACAAATATATGTGCCTTTTTAAATTTAAAGGGGTTTTTGGCTGAAACAGTGTCTGTTAGAAATGGCGTTAAGGATATTGATTTTTCTGATACAGACGCAGTTGTTCATTGTGCCGCTGTTGTGCATAAAAATGAAAAAGAGTTTTTTAATCAGTATTATGATGTTAATGTCAGGCTGGCTGTTGAAACGGCTTTAAAGGCGAAATCTCAAGGAGCGTCATTGTTTGTGTTTATTAGCACTATGAGCGTTTATGGCGATGGTGTCACAAAAATTTCGAGGGATACTAAAACCGCTCCTACATCTTTGTATGGCAAAACTAAACTGGAAGCGGAACGTGAACTTGAAAAGCTCTCGGACGATTCTTTTAAGGTGGCTATTGTGAGGCCTCCTATGGTTTATGGAAAGGACTGCCCTGGTAATTATCGAAAACTAAGTTCACTTGTTAAAAAAATTCCTGTTTTTCCTAAAGCTGATAATAAGAAAAGTATGCTGTATGTTGAAAATCTCTCTTTTTTTATTTACGGGATTATTAAAGATAAGCTGGAAGGCGTTTTTATGCCTATGGACAATGAGTATGTTTCCACTTCTTATATGGCGGAGGTTATAGCGAAGACTATTGGTAAAAAAATTATAATTTCGGCGTTTTTGGGTGTTTTGGTTAAGTGTTTTAAGTGTTTTGGAATTGTTAGAAAGGCTTTTGGGACTCTTTATTATGACGAGGACTGTGCTTCAAAAATATATTATATAGATTTTGAGAAAGCTATTGAGGATACTGAAAGGAATTAATAATATATGCAAGAAAAAGAAAATTATAGTTTTGATGATTTTAAGAAAATTATGGAAATATTGATAGGTGAAAACGGATGTCCTTGGGATAAGATTCAAACTCACGAAAGTCTTAAAAGATATCTTATTGAGGAGTGCTATGAAGTTATAGACGCTATTGATAATAATGATGAAGAAAATTTGAGGGAAGAATTGGGAGATGTTCTGCTTCAGGTGTTTTTTCATTCGATTATCGCTGAAAAAAATAGGGAATTTTCACTTAATGACGTTATTAACGGAATTTGCGGGAAAATGATTTGCCGTCACCCGCATATTTTTTCAAACGAGTGTGCTGAAACAGCCGATGATGTTCTTTTAAACTGGGAGGAAATTAAGAAAAAGGAAAAAGGATACAAAAATCAAAGTGATGTTTTGAAAAGTGTTCCTAAATCTCTTCCAGCTCTTATACGAGCCGAAAAGGTTATTAAAAAAGCTTTGAGTGAAGATATGAAACAATACTCCTTTAAATCTTCAATTGATAATGTTAAAAATTTAATTGACAGTATTGATTCTGAAAAATCGCGAAATAATAGTGACTTGGAGAGTACAATAGGAGAATTATTGTTTCTTACGGTAAATATTTCTCAATTTTTAAAAATAAATCCCGAATTTGCCTTGACAAATGCCACAGAAAAGTTTATAAATAGATTTGTGAGTGTTGAAAGTATGCCAAAAGCCGATGATTATAGGCAATCAACTTGAAAATGAGCAAAAGGAGATGAGCGGAAAATTATTTTTACAAGGCGGCGGAAGGAGAGCATAGTCGGAGTCTATGCCGACTGACGGCAACGCCGTAAAAAGGACTTTCCGCAATCGAACTTGTTTATTCTTAAGTTGATTGACTATAATTTAAATGCTTGAGTTTTTTGCGGCTCTGTTACGAGTTTTTACATTATAGTAATTACACTTAAAATATAACAAAAAAATATTTTACGAGTGCGCAAGCACTGCTGGGCGGCAAGCGAATTGCGAAGCAATTTGCAGCCCGTGCAAGTAAAATCATTTTTTTGTAACTTTAAAAATGTAATTACATTAAATCGGCATTTTCTTGAATATTATGTTATGTTTCTATTGACGAATTTATCAAATTGTGGCATAATTTAATAAATAAAAGGGCACTACTCTATAACTTTTTTTAGGAGGATATTTAAAATGAATAAAACAGAATTGGTAAGCGCTATTGCCGAAAAGTCAGGTCTTAAAAAAATTGAGGCTGAAAAAGCTTTGAAAGCTTTTGAGGAAGTGGTTACCGCTGAATTGGTTAATGGTAACGAGGTAAGGCTTGTTGGTTTTGGAACATTTGATGTTCTTGAAAGAGCCGCTCATACAGGAAGAAATCCTCAAACTAAAGAACCTATGGAAATTCCCGCTTCAAAAGCTCCAAGATTTAAATCTGGCAAGGTATTGAAAGACGCTGTGAACGGCAGATAGTTGTGGCTGTTGTTTTGACAATGGGGGTTGTGTTTATCGCAGCCCTTGTTTTTATCTTTGGTGATTCACTTATTTTTTTGAAAGGAGATTTTTATGCGGCTTGATAAATATTTGAAGATTTCAAGGATTATTAAGAGAAGAACCGTCGCGAATGAGGCCTGCGATTCTGGCAGGGTTATGGTAAATGGAAAAGTGGCAAAGGCGGGACTTGAAGTTAAAGAAGGCGATATAGTTGAAATAAAGTTTGGAAATAATACAACTAAAATTCAAATTCTTTCTGTTAAGGAGCAGATTAAAAAGGAAGAAGCTTCAACTCTTTATAAATCTGTTGAATAGAGGCATAATATTTTGTTTTCCCTTATATAATTTAATATAGTAATTACAGTTTAAAAGTTACAAAAAAATTATTTTACTTGCACGGGCTGCAAATTGCTCTGCAATTCGCTTGCCGCCCAGCAGTGCTTGAGCACTCGTAAAATATTTTTTTGTTACAATTTAAGTGTATGTAATTACTGTAAATGACAAATGAATTTAGCAGGGGGAACGATTATGCAGGAGGATAAATCTTTTAAACATAATATTGTTATGGAAAACAGAGAAAAAGTTGCTGTTACTGGTGTTCTTGACGTTATATCTTTTGATGAGGACGTTATAGTTATTGAAACTGAAATGGGCATTTTGATTATTAAAGGCGAAAATCTTCACGTTAATTCATTGAACCTTGAAAAAGGCAATATGGATATTGACGGTTCTGTTTTTTGCTTGAATTATGATGAAAAGGGCCACGGTGAGCGAAACTCACTGTTTGGCAGAATTTTTAAATAGACGTTTATTATATGATTTTATCAATGAATAATCAAATGTCGCTTTTTTTGATTTCTGCCCTTTTTGGTTTTGCTGTCGGTTTTTTTTATGATTGGATTAATGTTTTTAGAAAAATTGTCAAACATCATAAATTGTTTATTCAGCTTGAGGATTTTCTTTATTGGACTGTTTCCGCTCTTTTTCTGTTTTTTATTATGCTTAAAGAAAATTTTGGGGAAATAAGGGGATTTTTGATTTTTGGCACTTTTATTGGTATGCTTCTTTACTTTCTTATATTGAGTAATATTTTTCTCAAAGTTTCAGACAGGGTTTTATTATTTTTAAAAAGGGTTTTGACGTTTGTTTTTAAAATTTTGTTTTTGCCGCTTTTTTCGGTATATTCTATTTTTAAAAAATTGTTTTTTTGGATTTTTAAAAAGTTCGCGGGAAAGAAAAAAGATAAAAAAATTGACTAACCGTAGGGAGTGTGTTTTTATGAGCAGAAAAAAAAGAAACGAAGAATTGAAATTGAATGAAAAAAAGAAATCGCATAATTTGCTGTATGTGTTTGCTATGAGTATTTTGATTACCGCTGGGGTTTCGGTTTTGTATATGCAGTATGAGTATACTATTGAACTTAACAACAGAAACGCTGTTGTTTTGTCTGATATTGAAAAACAAAAAAAACTTACTGAAAAAATAAATAATCAGGAAGAGTATTATAACAGCGACGAGTATATTGAAAAGGTTGCTAGAGAACAGCTCTCTCTTGTTAAACCAAATGAAATTCTTTTTGTTGATTTGAATAGCTGATGACTGATTTAAATATTTTTTTGAAATGTTAAAAAACTATTGACAAATTTGTTATTATATTGTATTATATATTTGTGAGTTGGTTATTTTGTTATGGGAGCATAGCTCAGCTGGGAGAGCATCTGCCTTACAAGCAGAGGGTCATAGGTTCGAGCCCTATTGTTCCCATTTACATTTTTATTGTCAAATATGATTATTTGACATAGAGTTGTGCTGATGGTGGTTTTATGACTATCATCTCCTTTCGTTTAAAAAAAGGGATTTGGAGTTATATCCAAATCCTTTTTTTGCAGTCAGTCAAAATTTGAGGGGGTCGATTTATATGGCTTTTGGTATGAGAGGTCACGATTTGGGCGGAAAACAGAATTTTTCTGATTTTCTTGATAAGGTTAAAAAAAATAATATCAATTATGTTCAGCTTGCTTTTAAAAAGTCTATTGCCGACGAGGACTTTACTCTTGGCAATTATAATCCTGGTTTTGCTCATTTTATAAAAAAGGGTTTGGACAAAAATGATATTCATATTGCCGTTTTGGGCTGTTATATTAATCCTACAAACCCTATTGAAATAAAAAGGCAAGCCGCTGTTAATACTTTTATAGAACATCTTAAATATGCCCGTATGCTGGGCGCTGATATGGTGGGAACGGAAACGGGGCGATTTGACCCGGAGCTTAAAATTGTGCCTGCTACTTATACAGAGGGGTGCTATCAGCTTTTGCTTAAAAGTATGCGTGAGATTGTTTCAGCCGCTGAAAAGCTTGGAGTGATTGTTGGAGTGGAGGGCGTCGCTACACATACTCTCTATTCTCCTGAAATGATGAAAAGATTTATTGATGATATAAATTCACCTAATATTGAGGTTATTCTTGACCCGGTTAATCTTATTGATGAAAACAATTATATGGAACAGGAAAAGGTTTTGGACAGGGTATTTGAATTTTATGGCGACAGGGTTTCAGTAATACACATAAAAGATTTTGCTGTTGTTGACGGAATGGTTAAATATGCTCAAGTGGGAGAGGGACTTTTTAACTATGAGCATTTATTTAAACACCTTAAATCCAGAAAACCACGTATCACTATGCTTATTGAAAACTCAAATGAGGAGAGATTTCACAGCGACTGCGAGTATTTACAAAAAATTTATGACAGTGTTTTGTAAAACATTAAAACATTAAAACATTAAAACATTAAAACATTAAAACATTAAAACATTAAAACCGTGGGACGCTGTCCCACACCCTGCAAGGGACTAGTCCCTTGACCCATAACGCAAAGCATACGCTTTGCTAAATAAAAAAATAGCGGCGGTGGTTTCGCCGCTATTTTTTTAAACGGCGAAACGAAGTTTCGCACAAAAGTTCTTTGCTTCTTTCTTTCAAGAAAGAAGAG
>CAOJPS010000110.1 GCA_948441255.1 uncultured Eubacteriaceae bacterium
TTAAAAGCATTAATAATTTTTTTTATTGTTTCTGTAAATAAAAATGTGGATAGTGGGAGTTGAACCCACACTCCAAAGAACAAGATTCTAAGTCTTGCGCGTCTGCCAATTCCGCCATATCCACACAACATAATCATTATATCATATATAAATATGTTTGTCAAACATTATTTTAAATTTATTCTACAGCAACTTTTGTCTTATATTTAATTTTTTTTGACTTGTTTTATATTTTTTTTTAAAGTATTATTAATATATAAGAAAATTATATGTTTTATAAATATGGAGGTGTGTAATTTATGAAAATTAAACAAATTTTCTCTTTTATGCTTTCTATAATCATTATGACGTCTTGTATTGTGACTAATTCTTTTTCAGCAATTGCTGAGGAAGCTGATTATGGAGTTGTGAAAGAGGGAGCGGGCGGTTCTTTATTTTTATATTTAGGGGAAAACTCAATTACTCTCAAAGGAAGTAAGGGAGGAATTAAGGCAGATACGATAAATATGGTTAGTCTTAAAAGAACTGAGGATCTTCAAACTAAAGATGGAAAAGCACAGCTTAGACTTCCATCTGTTGACTTGAAAGGAAAGAATTTCAATAAACTTGATATTTGGGTTGGAAAAAATAATACAGTTGATATGACCCTGTCAATAAAAGTGGGTGATACGGAAATTGCTCTGATTTCGGGTATAAAAGATACAGGAGCCTGGGAACCTAAGCCTTTTACAGCAGATCTTATCACAACGGAAGCAAATGGCGATGTGATTGTTGACATTACGGGTGATGGAGGCAATTATTGTGGGAATTATGGATATATAAGAATTTATAACGGTGATGTTGACGATACTCCAGTTGGTCCGAATGACAGCGACGAAAAACTTCCTTATCAAAATGAAAATCTTTCTTTTGAGGAAAGAGCCGCTGATTTGGTTTCCAGAATGACGCTTGAGGAAAAACTATATCAGCTTGACTATCAGGCGTCGGCTGTAGACAGATTGGGTGTACACTCATATCATTATTGGAGAGAGGCTCTGCATGGAGTGGCAAGACAGAAACAAGCGACTTCTTTTCCTACAGCGCTCTCTATGTCTAATACGTGGAATCCAAAACTTATTCAAAGTATGGCAAGCATAATATCAGACGAAGCAAGAGGTAAAAATAACAGATATGACCTTTCTTATTGGAGTCCGACTGTAAATATGGCTCGTGACCCAAGATGGGGAAGAAATGAGGAGAGTTTTGGAGAAGACCCATATTTGGCTGGTCAGATTGGAACTTCTTTTGTAAAGGGTATGCAAGGTACAGATGATGCTGATAATGGTGGATACCTTAAAACTATCGCGACTTTAAAGCATTTCGCGGCAAATAACAATGAACAGAATAGAAGAGGCGGTTCTTCTAAGATGACAGAATTTAATCTTAGAAACTATTATACAAGAGTATTTCAGAATATTTCTGAAGAAGTTATGCCGGCTTCGTTTATGTCTTCTTATAACGCTACCACTATTTATAGAAATGGCAATATACTTTATAATTATAAACCTTCGGCGACAAATTCATATTTGCTCCAAGACGTTCTTAGACGAAATTGGGGTTTTGACGGATATGTTACAAGCGACTGCGGTGCGGGAGATGATATAGTTAATAATAATTATTATAAAAATGGTATTCTTGGGGATACAAAATTGGAAAACGGCGCTTACCTTGCGGAAGCGTTTAAGAATGGTTTGAATTTGGAATGTTATTTGAGCGGTTATAACGCTACTAAAAAAGATGGGGCTCAAATGGCTGAAAAATATCTTAGTGAGGGTGACCTTGACCGTGCTGTTTATGAACTGTTTCTTCAAAGGTTTAGAACAGGAGAGTTTGACGCTAACGGGGGAAAATATCGCAAAATTAACTCAAGCGTTATAGAAACTAAAGAACATATTGACAAGGCAGAGGAAGTCGCTGAGGAAACTTGGGTTCTTCTTGAAAATAAAAATAATATTCTGCCTTTAAAAGCTAAAAGTAAAAATATTAGCAATAATGATACAAAAAGCAATAATGAGCTTTATTCTGTTAAGGGAACAAGCATAAGTGAAAACGGAAATATTAAAGTTAATTTGGAATATAATGGAACTACTCCGCCTGATACTGAAGCTGTTATGATTTCCTCTGTAAAAAGTCCTACAGAGGAAAAAATTAAAGAAACAGATGTAAAAAATGTTAAAGGCTCAGGTGAATATGAAATTAAAGCAAGCTCTGAAGATGATACTGAAATTTACATATGGAATAATCTTGAGGAAATGAAACCTCTTATGCCGGCTTATAGTATAAATCAGTCATCAGGTAATTATAAGGTAGCTGTTGTGGGTAATCTTGCTAACGCGGCTCTTCTTGGCGACTATACTGGCTCACCTGAAAATGTTACTTATCCTATTGATGGTATAAGAGAATCTATAGAAAAAATTTGTCCGGGTGCGGAAGTTAATCTTCTTGGTACTGTAGCTGATACAGAAGAACTTTTTAATGTTAAAAGCATTACCCTTGTGCTTAAAGATGGAAAAACAAGAAGTGTTGATTTATCTAAAGCCGAGGATGTAAATGGTATGATTAGAAATGAAGGAACATTTACAAATGTTACTCCAAAAGCTTCTGCTGTAATTAAAAATATTAATTTTACAAATGTAGTCAGCGTTAATGTTGAAATGGCAACAGGAAATAAAATTGGCGGTACACTTAATATCTCATATGGTGTGGGAGGTCCTACAGTTGCTACAATTAAATCGGTGCCGACAAGCGACCTTAATACATATGAAGTATGTAAAGGTGAATATGTAGGAGCGGACGGAGGATATGACGGAACAAATGATATGTACATCAGCTTTGGCGCTGAAGCGGAAAAGTTTTCTGTTGAAGCTTATAAAGACGCTCTTGACGCGGCAGATGTTATTATCGCTTATGGGGGAACTATTCCTAAACAGTCAACTTACGGCGTGAGCGGCGACTCGGATTCGGCTGAGTCTAATGATAGAAAAAATATTGATATCCCGGCACACCAATCTCATATTAATGAAATTTGCGGAAGTGAGTATGCTGACAAAACTATCCTCGTTATGTCTACAGTTGGACAGATGAATATTGAGGCATTTAAGGACAAATGCGCGGCTGTTCTTTGGACTTCTTATAATGGTCAAACACAGGGTACGGCACTTGGAAAAGTTTTGATTGGAGAAGTTAATCCATCTGGAAGGCTTACTACTACTTGGTATAAAAATGATGACGTGAAAAAAATGGAACTTTCTAATAACACTGAACAGATTGTTGGGGATATTAAAGGAAAATATACGGATTATGAAATTCAGCCCCATGGTACTGACCCTGGTCATACTTATCAGTATTATACAAATACTCCAGTATATCCTTTTGGATATGGAAAAAGCTATACTACTTTTGATTATTCAAACGCTAATGCTGATAAAACTACAGTTGACGCAAACGGAGAAATTACTTTTACCGTTAATGTTAAAAATTCAGGAAAACAGACCGGTAAGGAAGTTGTTCAGCTTTATGTAAAACATCCGGCGCTCACTGACAATAGTGCTTTTGATTCCAACCTTATGCCGAAAAAACAGCTTAAAGGTTTTGAAAAAGTTGAAATTCCAGCGGGCGGAGAAGAAAATGTTACTATTAAATTGAATGTGCGTGATATGTATTTGTTTAGTGAGAAATTGCAGAAAGATGTTGTTCCTACAGGCGTATATACGGCATATATAGGCAAAGACGCAAGTGATGAGTCTAATAAGGTAGAGTTTACTGTAACAGGAACCCTTGATTCCAAAATTAAAACAGTTAAGGCTATTCCTGACGGAATTGTGTTAAAAGGTCGTACAGATGAGGACGGAACAAACTTAGTGACAGATAATGAAATTAATCCTAGGCTTTCTGCTGTTATGACTGACGAGCAAATATTGTTTGATAACAATAAGCCGGTGGATACTTCAAAAGTTACTGTTGAATATAAATCGAACGATGAAAATATTGCGGCTGTTAAAGACGGTAAGATTGTTTCTTCTGCAAAGGAGGGCGTTACTACTATTACAGCAAGTGTTAAATTTAACGGAGAAACAAAAACAACAATTTTCCCTGTTGTAAATCAGCTCTCAATAAAAGTAAGTGATTCTGAACTTACAGAGGCTCTTTCAAATATTGATAGTGTTTATAAAGAACTTGAGTCCAGAAAGAACGTTTATAAAGCGGAAACTTGGGATAAAATAGTTAAGATTAAAACAGACGGTGACGCTGAAATTAAGGTTGCTATAAATACAATGACTAAAGATGAGTTTAATGCTTTAGTTGAGAAAATAATTGATGATATGAAATCTATACCTTTAGACAATCTTGATGAGAAAAATAATATATATGTTTTAAGCTCTGTTAATTCTAAACATATAGAAAATGGCGTTATTGATTATCGAGAGGGTGGAATACCAGTATACAGTGGAAATAAAAATACTATTACAATAGACTCTCCAAATGGCGATATTCAAATGCAGGTATCGAACAAAGACGGAAGTAATATTAATGGTTCAAATATTATGTGGCAGGTTGAAAAAATTGATACATCAAATAGAAAAGTCGCTGATATTGATAAAAAGACAGGTAAACTTACGATTTATGGAAACGGAGTTATACTTATTACTGCTGTTAATACCGATACCGCTGAATTTGGTACTCTTAAAGTTTATGTCAACACGCAGGTTGAGGGTGAGTATGCTGATGATGGAGGCAAAGCAAATCTTGATGACGCAAAAAGTAACGCAAGCGGCGGCAAAGATGTAGGAAGTTCGAAAGATACTTGGATATTATATAAATCTGTTAAGCTTTCAGACCTTAGCGGTATTTCTGCAAGATATTCAAATAAAGATAAGGCTGAAACAACTAAAATAAACTTTAGCCTTGCTCAAAATACTAACCCGGAAAATCTTATAGCAGTATCAAGTAATGTTGAAGTTACAGGTAATTGGAATAGCTTTACAGATATAGCTCTTAATATTCAAAGCGAGGCTTTGGCAAATGCCAAGCTTGATGAAAACGGCTGTGCTGATATATACGTACAGACTAATGCGTTAAACCTTGATTATTTTAGATTGTCTTATAAAAATGGCAATGTAAATATGGATTCTTTGCCTAACAACTCAAATTCAGAAGATAGAGTTATTCAATATGGAAGATGGAAAGACGCAGATGTTGTTTTAACTAAAAATGACGCTACAGGTACAACTACAGTTTGGACTGTTATTTCTGACAATTTGAAGCTTCCTTTTAGTACGGATTATTTTGCGGAAGCAGATGTTGATTATAACAAGATTGACCTTAAAATGAATTGTTTCACGGAATATAAAGACAGGCTTTATGTAGGCTGTGACGATGGTTTGTTAGTTGTGTTTACTGAATGTGTGAAATGCTATAAACTTAAAAAGCTGTGTGGTATTGATATTAAAAGTATGAGCATTGATGGTGACACAATTTATGTAAGCAACGGAACAAGAAATCTTGAGTTTAGTATGACTGATATTGGCGGAGATTCTATTGAGGCTGAAGAAGCTAATGTTCTTGTGGCAAACGGCGGTATTTTTGTTGATGTACGTTCAGCAGAGGAATTTGCTGAAAAGTCAGTAGTTGGTTCTGTTTGGCTAATTACAGTAAAGATACTGTTTTAATCTTCTATTGTGAGGCAGGTTCAAGGGCTAGCGAGGCTGTTAAAACAGCTAAAGCTATGGGATTTACTAATGTATATAATCTTGGCAGTATTAATAAATTAATCTAAAAGTTTAAAAAACTCAGGTTATAATGCCTGAGTTTTTTATTTCTGTCTACACTAAACTTTTGTGCTATATTTCACTGTTATCTTTCAAAATATAGCATATAAAAAGCCGTATTGAATTAATTCAATACGGCTTTTTATATTAGTTAGAATTAACTGAAATATCTGTCAAGTAAACCTTTAAACGCTTTTCCATGTCTTGCCTCATCTTTACACATTTCGTGAACAGTGTCATGAATAGCGTCAAGATTAGCGGCTTTAGCTCTTGTGGCTAAGTCTTTCTTTCCAGCTGTAGCGCCGTGCTCAGCGGCAACTCTCATTTCAAGATTTTTCTTTGTGCTTTCATCTACAACTTCGCCAAGAAGTTCAGCAAATTTAGCAGCGTGTTCAGCTTCCTCATAAGCTATTCTCTTATAGGCTTCAGCAACTTCAGGATAACCTTCTCTGTCCGCTTGACGGCTCATTGCGAGATACATACCAACTTCTGTACATTCACCCATAAAGTTCTGTCTTAAATCCTCAACAATTGATTCATCAACACCTTTGGCAACGCCTATTCTGTGTTCGTCAGCAAAAATCAAATCGCCAGCTTGTTCATTGAATTTACTTGCTGGAGCGCCGCATTGAGGACATTTATCAGGTGGACATTCGCCTTCGTGAACATAACCGCAAATACTACATACAAATTTTTTCATAATATTAATTTCCTCCTAATTTTATTATATTTTTATATTAAATATAAATTAATATTGTCATAAATTTTATTATAACGATTTAAAAAGTTTTTAGTGCAAAATAATAAAAGAATTTCTTGGTATAATAGATTTTATTGAAATTCAACATTTATTATTTTAATACAAATGATAATAATTATCACTTGATATTTATTATAAATTAAAATATATCAAAAGTCAATAGATAACTCAAGAAATTAAATGGAAGATTAAATTAGTATTTTAAAATTTTACTATAACAGCTTAATATTTGATTTATTGCATTGTTCTATTGTTTCATTTGGCCATACAGAAGTTTGTACTTCTCCTATATGAGCTTTTCCAAGCAAAAACATACATAATCTAGATTGACCTATGCCGCCCCCTATTGTATATGGAAGTTCTTTATTTAAAATAGATTTATGAAACGGCAGATTAATCCTTTCCATACAATTTGACTTTTCAAGCTGATAAAGCAAAGATTTTTCGTCAACTCGTATACCCATTGATGATATTTCAAGAGGGCAGTTTAAGATTGGAAACCAAACAAGTAAATCGCCGTTTAATCCCCAATCATCATAATCTGGAGCACGGTTGCTATGCTTTTCTCCTGACTCCAAAACATCTCCGACTTGCATAATAAAAACAGCTTTATATTCTTTAGTGATTTTTTCTTCCCTTTGTTTTGGCGTAAGTTCTGGATACATTTGCTCAAGCTTAGAAGTTGTTATAAATTTTATTTCTTCAGGAAGAAATCGGGTTAAAATAGGATATACATCATTTATATATGATTCTACAATTTTCAAAACTCTAAAAACCTGTGAAACATCTCTTTTTAATGTATTTAAATTTCTTTCACCTAAGAGAATAACTTTTTCCCAGTCCCATTGGTCAACAAAAGCGGAATGTAAATTGTCAAGTTCCTCATTTTGACGTATCGAATTCATATTTGTGTATAATCCTTCATTATATGTAAAGCCGTATTTTTTTAAGGCATATCTTTTCCATTTAGCAAGAGAATGAACTATTTCTACTGTTTTATCAATTGAACCGATATTAAAGGCAACAGGTTTTTCCACATTATTTAAAGTGTCATTTATCCCTGATTCCGGCAGAACAAAAAGCGGAGCGGAAACTTTTTGTAAATTGAAAACTTTAGCGAAAGTTTTTTCAAAACAATCCTTAATTTGATTTATAGCGATTTCAGTTGTTTTTATATCAAGTTTTGGCTTATAATTTTTAGGTATTTGAAATTTCATAATAAAAGCCCCATTTCCTTATTAAATTTTTACTTAAAATCATTATAACATATTTTAGCAAACCCTATATTTATATATTAATATATTTTTTTGATTTATACAAGAGATTTAAAAATTTTTTATACAAAATTTCTGATTTAAAGGTTTTAAAAATAATTTTTATTTTGAATCAATATATATGCATTTTCTTTTGTTTATGGTATAATTAATATGTGGTTTTTAGGAAGTACCGAATTTATATAATTATTATAAGGGAGGTAAGCTATGCAGATATCAAATATTATTCTTCAAAATAATTTATTTTCTGAGAATATTAATTTGGAACAGACGAAAGAAAATTCTTTTCAGCAGGAAACTGTTTCAGATAATATAAATAAAACTAATGTTCAAAATCAACAGACTATAAGAACAGAACGAGCGGCGATAGAAAATACGTTAAAATCTCTTGGGTTTAAGGCAAGTGATGAAAATGTAAAAATGGTAAATATTCTCATTGAAAATGATTTTCCTGTTACAAAAAGTAATTTACAAAAATTGAATCAAGCTTTAAAATTAAATGGTGAAAATTCAATAAAAGAAGCTGTTTTCTTTTTAAAAAATGAAATAACTCCAACACAGTCAAATTCTAATATTTTAAATGGTTATTTGCAGGGAAAAACAGATATCAAAGCATCTTTAAATAATATTTTATCAGCGCTTTCTTCTGATGTGGAAAATGAGAATATATCATCAATAATGAATAAGTTAATTGAAAATTCGATTTCAAAATTTGAAGTTGAAAAATTTAATAACGCCTCGGAGCAATTAGAGCGAATTTTATCAAATGAAAAAGTTTCTAAAATATTAGAAGATTATATAAACTCGCCTATGGGAGAAAAATATTCGCAAAAGTTTCAGCAATTACAGCAGGAAACGTATATGGATAATAATTCACAAAATATAACGAATAATGCTGATGTCGATAGTATTTATGCTTCTGACGCTCAAAATCCTAAGAAGTCTATGACTTTAAATGACACTGTAAATTCTGATATACAGGATTTTGGAAAGGTATCTCAATTTAAAGATATACAACAAGGAAATAATGTTTCAAAAGATACAGTTACTACTACTGTTTACAATAAGGCTGACAGTAATATCATAACTAATGATAATTTAGATAATAATACCCAAAATAATAATGGTTCAGTGCCAGAACAAACATCAAAGCCAAATGCGGAAGTAAGGCCGAATGCTCAAGGTACAGAACAATTTGTATCATCTAAAGAAATAAAGAATGACAATACAAATG